>JBAWEN010000565.1:0-7525 GCA_049591215.1 Methylocystis sp.
TATGTTTCGAGCGAAAATGGTTGATTAATGCACGAAGCCCAAACCTTTGGCGATCGCTTCGGGGAGGGGCTTGATCCAAGCCCTAAATCACCCCACGTTTCCGTCGTCGGCCAAAACGTCGATAGACTGGAGGTGCCATGCTTAAATGGATACTTCGGCACATCCCAACTGTAACGCTTTTTCCCGCTCTAAAGGGCGCGGCGTAGTTCGGAGGGGGGAAAAACTCTCGGCCATCAACCGATGGACAGTTACTCCGTCTAAAAGGGCATTCCGCAAAATACACCTTGGCGCATCGCCACGCCGGCCCCGCGCTTTCGCTTCTATAGCGGCCTGTAAAATGTGATTGTGAGTTTCCACGCCATCACCCGTCACCAATGGCCTGACGATGCTGCCTGCGACCCATGAAGAAACTCAAGCCATTGTCGACTATATGAATTGGCAGGCACCCGACCTGAAGGTCGAGTTTCTGCAAAAAGTCTACACCGAGAACGTCCTGAACCATCAGCATCACGTTTGGGACGTTCACACCAATGTCGACCGTTGGTGGGTGATTACAAACCCAACGAATCTCTATTCGCAAGAGCAATTCCCCAACATGGATTTGGCGGTGACATTCCATGTCGGCCTCTGCCTTCGTATCCCGCGAAGCGAAAAGCAGAAGCTCTCCGAGCTTCCGATTGAACCGCTCGCCGAGTGCTACCGTCACATGGCGGAGGCGTCGGACGCCCTCGATCACGCGCAAGAAGTCGCCGACTATCAGGCAATCGGTGTGCGATGCCGGGAGGCTCTGCTTGCCTTTACGAATGCCGCGCAAATCGTGATGCCGTGGAAGTCGAGCGAAGCAAAGCCCAAAAAGGCCGACTTCAAAGCGTGGGTCGATCATATCTGCGCCGTCAGCATGTCGGGGCAAACCCACGAACATCGCCGCCTGCTCTTCAAGACCCTACTCGATAGCGCGTGGAAATTTTCCAACTGGCTTACCCACTCCAAAACTTCCAGATGGTATGATGCCGAAGCGGCGACTTCTACGGTCGAACACGCAGTCAGCCTAGGCACTTCCGCAGTTGTCAGGCATCTTCGCGGCGTTCCTGAAACTTGCCCGGCGTGTGGCTCGCATCGGCTCTCGCCTCAGAGAGGGGTGAATTCCGAATATCCCGATATAGAATGGGAGCGTCCCACCTGCGAAAAATGCGGCTGGGCTGGCGAACCCGTGCCAATCTTCGCAACAGCTGATTCCTATGAGCCGGAAGAGGAAAACAGGCCGCCGCCGGACGGCGAATACGTAATCCCGACTGTACCTCTGAGAACGCTCAAAAAGCCGGGTGATCGTCAGGAATGAAGAGAGTGGCAGGCGGGCTTTCTGCGCGGCCAGTCGCATAAAGGCCATTAAGGAACGCGACACGCCCCGATCTCCCCGCGCGCGGGGAGAGGGAGCGCGCCCCTCCTCTATGCTACGGAACCTCCCGCACCGCCCCCTTCGCCGCGCTTGTCGTCATCGCCGCGTAAGCCCGCAGCGCCTTAGACACCTTTCGCTGGCGCGGCGCCGGCACGAAGCCCTTGGCCGTTTGCGCCTCGCGGCGGGCCTCGATCTCCGCCTCGCTCACAGCCAGAGTAATCTCGCGCGAGGGAATATCGATCTCGATCCGATCGCCGTTTCGCACCAGCGCGATCAGCCCGCCTTCCGCCGCTTCCGGCGAGACGTGACCGATCGAGAGGCCCGAGGTGCCGCCGGAAAAGCGGCCGTCGGTGATCAGCGCGCAGACCTTGCCGAGGCCCTTCGATTTCAGATAGCTGGTCGGGTAAAGCATCTCCTGCATGCCCGGCCCGCCGCGCGGCCCCTCGTAGCGGATCACCACCACGTCGCCGGCGACCACCTCGCCCGTCAAAATGCCGGACACGGCGGCGTCCTGGCTTTCATAGACGCGGGCGGAGCCGGAGAATTTCAGGATGCTGGCGTCGACGCCGGCGGTCTTCACGATGGAGCCCTCCAGCGCCAGATTGCCGGTCAGCACGGCGAGGCCGCCGTCCTTCGAAAAGGCGTGCGCGGCGTCGCGGATGGCGCCGTTCTCGCGGTCGTCGTCGAGCGTCTCGTAGCGGCGTTCCTGGCTGAAGGCGGTTTGCGTCGGCACGCCGCCGGGCGCGGCGCGGAAGAATTTTCTCGCCGTCTCGCTCGAGCTGACGCCGATGTCCCACCGGGCGATGGCGTCCTTGAGGCTCGCGCTATGCACGGTCGGCAGATCGCCATGCAGCAGCCCGGCCCGATAAAGCTCGCCGAGGATCGAGATGATGCCGCCGGCGCGATGCACGTCCTCGAGATGCACGTCGGGGCGGGAGGGTGCGACCTTGCACAGCACGGGCACGCGCCGCGACAGCCGGTCGATGTCGGCCATGGTGAAGGGAACCTCCGCCTCGTGGGCGGCGGCGAGAATATGCAGTACGGTGTTGGTCGAGCCGCCCATCGCTATGTCGAGCGTCATCGCGTTCTCGAACGCTTCGAACGTCGCGATGGAGCGCGGCAGCGCGGTGGCGTCGTCCTGCTCATACCAGCGGCGCGCGAGATCGACGATCGTATGGCCGGCCTCGACGAACAGCCGCTCGCGGTCCTTGTGTGTCGCCAGCGTCGTGCCATTGCCGGGCAGAGCGAGGCCGAGCGCCTCGGCGAGGCAGTTCATGGAATTGGCCGTGAACATGCCGGAGCATGAGCCGCAGGTCGGGCAGGCCGAGCGCTCGATCGCCGCGACATCGGCGTCGGAGACCTTGTCGTCGCCGGCCGCCACCATCGCGTCGACCAGATCGAGCGCCTGCTCCTTGCCGCCGAGCACGACCTTGCCGGCCTCCATCGGACCGCCGGAGACGAAAATCGCGGGAATGTTGAGCCGCAGCGCGGCCATCAGCATGCCCGGGGTGATCTTGTCGCAATTGGAAATGCAGACGATCGCGTCGGCGCAATGGGCGTTGACCATATATTCGACGCTGTCGGCGATGATTTCGCGCGACGGCAGCGAATAGAGCATGCCGTCGTGGCCCATCGCTATGCCGTCGTCGATGGCGATGGTGTCGAATTCCTTGGCGACGCCGCCCGCCTTTTCGATCTCGCGCGCGACCAATTGGCCAAGGTTCTGCAAATGCACATGGCCGGGCACGAATTGGGTGAAGGAATTGGCGACGGCGATGATCGGCTTGCCGAAGTCCTCGTCCTTCATGCCCGTGGCGCGCCACAGGCCGCGCGCGCCAGCCATGTTGCGGCCATGTGTCGTCGTGCGGGAGCGATAGGGAGGCATGAGCGGTCTCTTCTCGTTGGCGCGGGCCCATTCACCCGGCGCGAAAAACGTGATGATGACCTAGCCGAAGGCGCGCCGCCCCGCAATATAGCGCGGCGGCGAAGGGAGGGCGAGCGTCGCCGCCGCGGTTAGGCGGCGCGGCTGCTGGCGATCTTGTCCGACGAACCGACGAGTTCGACAAGGCAGGCGGCGATGGCGTCGATCGACGCGAAGCTTTGCCGGCACAGCATGCGCACGGGAAATTCGATCTCGAATCGCTCTTCCAGCGCCAACATGACCCTGATCGCGGCAAAAGGGGTCAGCCCGGCTTCGTAAAGGTCCGCGTTGGACGAGAGGCCCACGACGGGACGGTGAAGGCGGCCATGCTCTTCGAGCAAACGGCGGACGATCTCTTGCATCACTCAACACTCCTTGGCCTTTTGAAGACTTGCCACCTCTAGACCTGGGGCGCGGCGGGCGCCGTGCGCTTCCGCACACAGGCAAGTCGTGAACGCCTGGAGGGAAACATGGGGCGTGGCGCATGAACGGTAAATGAACCGACTAAAACTGTATCCGATCATGGTTTCCAACATATTTACGCGCCTGTTTCGCGCGGCGGCGCGCGAACCCCGGGATCAAGCCCGAGGCTTGGGAATCGGCGATCGCGCCGTTGCAATTTTTCATCCCATTAAATATAAATCTCGCCCATCGATTTTCGGCCTGACGACGTAGACCGGCTCTGGCGACGGGGCCGCTGACGACTCTCCCAAACTCGATCGATCCGGCCCCGCGCAGGCGGGCCTTCTCCTTAAGTTTTGGAGAGACGACCATGGCTACCGGAACCGTCAAGTGGTTCAACGCCCAGAAGGGCTATGGCTTCATACAGCCCGACGATGGCGACAAGGACGTTTTCGTCCATATCAGCGCCGTCGAGCGCGCCGGCCTGCGCGACCTGCGCGAGGGCCAGAAGGTGAGTTACGAGATTGCCCAGGACCGCCGCACCGGCAAATCCTCGGCCGACGAACTCAAGGAAATCTAAAGTTCTCATTTTCGCGTTCGCGCGACGTTTGAAGTTTGAAGGCCGCCGCTTCCCGCGACGGCCTTTTTTGCGCGCCGCTTCGCCGCCGCGCCGCTTAACGCCCGGTGAATGAACACTTCAAGCCGCGTTCAGATCGAGTCCCGCATTCTTCGGGGGTCGCGAGGGTTTAGCGCTTGCGGCGGCGAGGCCGGCGGCGGGAATGGCGACCGTCCGGCCGAGCCTGTCGAGAGCTGTCACGCTCAGCTGAAGACTCGTCCCAATGCAACAGGAGGACTTGCCATGAATCGCTTCATTATCTCGGCCGCGGCCGGACTAATTCTCGCCGCCGGCGCGAGTCTGGCGCCCGCGCGAGCCGCGCCGATGCCCTCTGGCGTCGCGCAAAGCGTGATCGACGATCACGGCGCGGTCGAACAGGCCCGCTGGGTCCGCTGCTGGCGTCCCGACGGTTGGCGCGGACCGGGATGGCGCGGACACGGCCGGGGCCATTGGCGTCACGGCCACGGTTGGGGTCACCGCCACGGCGGCTGGCGTCATCATGGCCACGGACATTTTCATCACGGCGGACACGGCCATGGCCACGGGCATGGCGGTCATCATCGCTGACACGGGGTATAGGCCAGTCGTCACTTCAACAAAGGAGTTCACTTGATGCAAACCAGATTTCGCCGCCGGCTATCGGTTTCCCTGAGCTGCGCGCTCGTTGTCGCCGCCGTCTGCGCGGGGATGGCGCGGGCCGAAACGCTCATCGTCGAACGCCCGATGCCGGGGCCGATGGTCGAGCACGCGCCGCCGCCGCCCAGCGCCGGCTATAATTGGGTTCCCGGTCATTGGGTTTGGCGCGGCTTCGAATGGACCTGGGCGCCGGGCCATTATGTCCAGTCGGCGGTGCCGCCGATGCCCGCCGTCATCGTCGAAACGCCGCCGCCGCGTCCCTCGCCCGAGCATGTTTGGGTGCGAGGACATTGGGGCTGGCATGACGAGCGCCACGGCTGGGCCTGGAACCCAGGCGTTTGGTTTCATCACTGATATGGTGGACGTCGGCCACGACGCGTCGTGGCCGACGGGCTTTCAGTCGCGACAACGGATTTTCATCGGTCAGGAATTTGGTCGGCATGGCGGTTTTGATTGGGTCGCTCGCCGGGCGGTGGGGATGGGGCTCGCCACTTGACCCGGGTGTCACCTGAGCCAATTTAAAAGCGGAGCTTTTGAGTTCTCCTTTTAAGGGAATCGCTTTGCGAGCTTTAAAGATAGGACGACCACGCCGGGGGGAGAGCTCATAATGATTCGCGGATTTTTGTTGTTCTTCACGGCCCTTGTGTTCGCCGGCGCCATGGGCTTCGCGTTGGGCGTTTACGTGGGGCCGGCGGTTGACCCTGGGCAGTTCCGCGCGACGGTGGACGGTGGAGTCGTTGCAATCTCCAAGTCCGCCGTTTCCGTGCTCGAAAAACTCGAAATCACGCCCGCGAAAGTTCCTCCGGCGGCGGCGCCCATGGAAGGAGAGGCGGCGCCTTCCAAGGAAGACGGCTCGGATGCATCGATTCAGCCCCAAAGCGACGCCGGTTCTGGTCAGCCCCAAAGCGACGCCGGTGCTGGGGGCTTGCCCGCCAACGACGCGACGCCGCCAGACCGCCAAGTCCAAGATGTCGCCGAACCGGGCGGTTTGGTCACGGAGCTCCAGAGCGGCCATTCCACGCCCGCGATAAACGCCGAGGAAACCGTCGGCTCTATCTCGCCAGCGCCGCCAGCAAATAGGCAAAGCGACAAGCAAGCGCGGCGGCCCGGCAATAAACCCGTGGCCAAGCTAAAACCAAGGCCAAGGCCGGCTCACAAGCCCGTGGCCAGGCTAAGACCAAAACCAATGCCGGTTTACACGCCCGTGGCCAGGTTAAAACCAAGGCCAAAGCCAAATGTGGAGCCGGAGTTCGCTCCCAAACCCTTCGAGCAACCGGTGAGCATCCTGCCTCAATCCGACGGGGGAGATAGTTGGCTGCCTTGGCTACGCTAGGCTCGCCATGGATTTCGCGATCGGATTGGTTTGTGGATTGGGTGCGTCCATTCTCGGGCGTCTTGGGCTTGCGCGCGGTTATGGCTCGATAAACGCGCTCGGGGCCCATGCCTGATCGGTGGTTGGTGGTTAAAAGGCGGGCCGCCTCGCGTTCAAATCGGTCCCCGTCACACGGTTTTCGTCTTTCCATCGTTCAATCATTCTGCCTAATAGTGCGTTCGAACGCGATGCGGGCAGTCTCGCGCTTCGAGCTAACGGAGGCGCAACGATGAAGCGACTGGAATTCACCTGCGAAGGCTGTGACTTAACCCGATATGTCAAGCTCCCGCCAGGGGGGAAAACCGACGTGACGCTGGACGGTTGGGTCGCGCATCAAGTCGTCATGCAGGAGAACGGCGCCGTGATATTCGAGAACTCGGCGGACCTATGCCCCGCCTGCGCGGAGAAAATGCGTCATGCCATCAACCCGGCGAACTGGCCACGCGCGGACTCCATGGCGAGATTGCCTCCGAAGAAATCAATAGGCTGAATGGCCGGCCGGCACGGACAGTGATGATGGCTCGTGCATCGGGCGGGAAGGGTCTAGAGGACCTCTTGAAGCTCAAGCGCCGTTCTTTTTTATGAAATTACTGATATTTCCTGTTTTGAAGAAGCGGTGTCATATGAAGAAGACCACCAGCGGATAGAGGCGTTGGTGGTCTTTAGTTTGCTGGCGGGCACATCCGAGGCATTCCAGACACCATCCAGAAAACGTTTGTCCGTTGGCGTCGAGATATAAACCGCGTTAACGCCGGAATCGACCAGTCTATTTAGGTCGATCATTTTCCAAGCTAGATGATCAGAGGCGTGTCAGCGTTACAGCGCAGATGACGATCATAGCCAGCATGCAGATAGGGATAAGAAAACCAGTCATTGTTTCCTCGCATCAGTTACGTTTTTCTTCACATCACTTGCGACTGTGACACATGTTTTTGACAGCTTCATGGCGGAGCCGGCTTCAGCGAAGTGATTACGTTTGAGGAACTCTTGATCGTCCAATCGCGCGTCATGCCAGCGGGGTCACGAACGCGTGGTCGAACGACCGGTCGCCAGAGGAATGAGACGATTACGTTTCTCAAAGCGCCGTCGGATTTTTGACGATCTCGATTCCGGCGACTGACGAAAAGCGCTGAACTTTGTGTTTCCTGTCATTTTTTTCCTTTGAAGAAAAGAATGCATAAA
>JBAWEN010000566.1:0-7884 GCA_049591215.1 Methylocystis sp.
GGCAAGGGCGCGGCCGGCAAGGCGGCCCCCGCCGCCAAGGCTGCTCCGGCGGCCAAGGCTCCGGCCGGCAAGAAGTAACCATAAAGGCCCCTCTTCCGCCCCACGCGGGAGAGGGTTTCCTTTTTGCCGCGCAACCTCGCGCCGGAGCGGCGCGATTTTCATTTGGGCCGCCTGGAGTCGTCGGCGATGCTGCTCTTTGTCGGACTTGGCAATCCTGGCCGGGAATACGCCAAGAACCGTCACAACATCGGCTTCATGGCCATTGAGACCATAGCCCGAAAGCACGGCTTTTCCCCGCCGCGCGCCAAATTTCAGGGCCTTTTGCGCGAAGGGACGATCGCCGGCGAGCGCGTCCTTATGCTCCAGCCGCAAACTTATATGAACGAATCCGGCCGCTCGGTCGGCGAAGCCGCGCGTTTTCATAAGATCGGCTTGAACGAAATCATCGTCTTCCACGACGAACTCGACCTCGCGCCCGCCAAAATGCGCATCAAGATCGGCGGCGGAGACGCCGGCCACAACGGGCTGCGCTCGATATCGGCGCATATGGGCGCGGGCTATAAGCGAATTCGCTTAGGGATCGGCCATCCCGGCGACAAGGCGCTGGTTCATGCCTATGTTCTGTCGGATTTCGCCAAGGCGGAGCAACCTTGGGTCGAGGCGCTGTGCGACGCGCTGGCCGACAACGCCGGGCGGATCGTCGCTGGCGACGACGCCGGATTGCAGAACAGGGCGCATCTCGCGCTGGAGGCGGCCGGCTTCGCTTAATAGAACGAGAAAGTCGGGCAATCATGAAGTTTAGCGCCTTAACGCTCATGCTGGCGCTTTGCGCCGCCACCTCGCCAGTCAACGCGGACATTCCGCCGCCGCCGGTCGCGCCAAAGGCGATAGCCGCCTTCGCAGATGACCAGCCGGACTGTTTCGAATGGACCGACGGCTGTACGATCTGCAAGAAGCAGGCGGACAAAAGCGTCGCCTGCTCCACCGTCGGCGCCGCCTGCGTTCAAACGGCGCCCCTGTGTTCGAGGCGGAAAGCGGCTCCGTGACCCCGCGCACAACCGATAACGCTGTAATTCGGTTTCTTGCAGTTTTTATGTCGGCGCCCCCGGACGGCCCTTTCGGAATGTAGTGGGAGCGCGTATATTGGTTTTGCCGGCGCTTGCGGCGGCTATGGCGATAAACGAACTTCGTAATAAACCTATCGGACCCGGGGGCGGTACCCGGCGCCTCCACCCGAGGCCGCGAAAGATGACGCGCGGCTTGGGGCGGGGGCGAAATAGGATTGACGAGGGCGTAAAGGAAGATTTTTCGCTCGGCATGATACCGCCGTTATCGGGTCAAAACTTATAGTTGCCAATGACAACTATGCTCCGGTGGCTGTCGCCGCGTAATGCGGCGCCCGTACTGGGATCAAAGTCCTAGGGGTTTGCACTTCTAGGCGGGGTCCGGAGGCGCCTGGCAACAGAAGCCTCCACTTTCATTCCGGCGCACGCCGGCTTTATTGACGCGCGGTCCGGCTGGAACTTATACGCAACGACATGAACAATCAGCTCATTCGATACGATCTGCTCGTACAGGACGCCATGCGCGGCGTCGTCCGCAAGGTCTTGGGGGAAGTCGCCTCGCTGGGCGAATTGCCCGGCGAACACCATTTCACGATCACCTTCCGCACCGACGCGCCCGGCGTCAGAATCTCGCGCCGGCTCGCCGAGCAGTGGCCGCAGGAAATGACGATCATCCTGCAGCATCAGTATTCCGGTTTGCTGGTGGACGATCTGGGTTTCGCCGTTACGCTGTCGTTCCGCTCGGTGCCGGAATCGCTTTATATCCCTTACGAGTCGGTGACGATGTTCTCCGATCCGTCGGTCGAGTTCGGGCTCAAATTCAACATCGAGGACGACCGCGACGAGATCGAGGCGGCGCCGGCCAAGCGCCCCGGCCCGAGTCTCGTGCGCCCGGAGCCGGTCGCCGAGCCCGCGCCGCCGCCCGCCCCGGCGAAAATCGAAAGCGCGCCGCCGGAGCCGGTGAAGAACGCTGGCGACAAGATCGTCTCGATCGACGCCTTCCGCAAAAAGACCTGAGGAACTGGCGCGATGGGCGAGGTGATCAATCTCCGCCGCGCGCGCAAGGACCGCGACAAGCGCGTCCGCGAGGAAAAGGCGGACGTTAACCGCATCGCCTTTGGCCGCCTGAAGATCGAGCGCGAGTTGAGCGAGGCCGAGGCGACGCTTGAGCGCGCCCGTCTCGACGCGCATCGGCTGGAACACGGCGACGCCCCGTCGGAAGATTCATAGCGCATGACCGCGCCGGCCGGCGTCAAAAAACATTCGCTCGTGATCGCCGGCCATCGCACCAGCGTCTCGGTGGAAGCGGCCTTTTGGGACGCGCTGAAGCGCATCGCGGCGACGGACGGCTGCTCGTTGGCGGCGCTCGTTGCAAGAGTGGACGCGGAGCGCGGCGCGGCGAATCTCTCCTCGGCGCTGCGTGTATTTGCGCTGGAGCGGTTCGCGGGCGGCGCTGAGGCGCCTTCCCCCAAAATGTGATTCGCGATCCGTTCTCCTGTATACTCTCGCGGAATCACCTGGAGCCCGCTCGTTGCCGCCGCACCTGCCCGAAGACGATTACCACCCTGCCCCCGGCGGTCTCGCCGCGAAGGCCAGCGCGCTGGCGCGAGGGACGCGTTATCTCGACGTGCTCAATCCCGAGCAGCGCGCCGCCGTCGAGACGCTTGAGGGCCCCGTGCTGGTGCTGGCCGGCGCCGGCACCGGCAAGACGCGCGTGCTCACCACCCGCATCGCCCATATATTGAGCCTCGGCCTCGCGCGGGCATGGGAAATTCTCGCGGTCACCTTCACCAACAAGGCGTCGCGCGAGATGCGCGAGCGCGTCGAGACGCTGGTCGGCCAAGGCGCCGAGGCGATGCAATGGCTCGGCACTTTTCACGCGATCAGCGCGAAAATCCTGCGCCGTCACGCCGAACTCGTCGGGCTCAAGTCCAATTTCACCATTCTCGACACGGACGATCAAATCCGCCTGCTCAAACAGGTTTTGAAGGCCGAGAACATCGACGACAAGCGCTGGCCGGCGCGCGCGCTGGCGCATCGGATCGACGGCTGGAAGAATCGCGGCCTGACGCCCGCGCAAGTCCCGGCGGGCGAGGCGCACGACTTCGCCGACGGCAAGGGCGCGGCGCTTTACGCGCTGTATCAGGAGCGCTTGAAAATCCTCAACGCCGTCGATTTCGGCGATCTGTTGCTGGAAGCGCTGCGGCTGTTTCGCGACAACCCCGACGTGCTCGCCGATTATCAGCGGCGCTTCAAATATATCTTGGTCGACGAATATCAGGACACCAACACCGCGCAATATCTGTGGCTGCGGCTGATCGCGCAAGGGCGGCGCAACATCTGCTGCGTCGGCGACGACGACCAGAGCGTCTACGGTTGGCGCGGCGCCGAGGTCGAAAACATCCTGCGTTTCGAAAAGGATTTTCCCGGCGCGAAGACCGTTCGGCTCGAGCGCAATTATCGCTCCACCGGCCATATTCTCGCGGCCGCCTCGCATTTGATCGCCCACAATGAAGGCCGGCTGGGCAAGACGCTGTTCACCGACGGCGGCGAGGGCGAAAAGCCCAGCGTGACCGGCGTCTGGGACAGCGAGGAGGAAGCGCGGGCGATTGGCGAGGCGATCGAGCAATTGCAGCGGCGCGCGCATGATCTCGAAGAGATCGCCATTCTCGTGCGCGCCTCGTTCCAGATGCGTGAATTCGAGGAGCGTTTCATTACGCTCGGCCTGCCCTATCGCGTCATCGGCGGCCCGCGATTCTATGAGCGCGCTGAAATTCGCGACGCTCTCGCCTATCTGCGCTGCGTCGCGCAGCCCGCCGACGATCTCGCCTTCGAGCGCATCGTCAATACGCCAAAGCGCGGCCTCGGCGACGCCACGCTGCAAATGCTGCACGAATTCGCGCGGCGCGAAAACATTCCGCTCATGCAGGCCGCGCGAATCCTTGTCGAGAGCGAAGAGATCAAGACGAAGCCGCGCGCGACGCTGCGTGCGTTGCTCGGCGATTTCGAGCGCTGGCGCGGGCTGATCGACTCCAAGCCGCATCACGAACTCACCGAACTGGTGCTGGACGAATCCGGCTACACCGAGATGTGGCGGCAGGACAAAACGCCGGAGGCGGCGGGGCGGCTCGAGAACCTCAAGGAACTCGTGCGCGCGATGGAGCAGTTCCCGGATCTCGCCGGATTTCTCGAGCATGTGTCGCTGGTGATGGAGACGGACGAAGCCGCCAGCGCGCGGCGCGTGTCGATCATGACCTTGCACGGCGCCAAGGGGCTGGAGTTCGAGACGGTGTTTCTTCCAGGGTGGGAGGAAGGGCTGTTTCCGCACCAACGCTCGCTCGACGACAACGGCCGCGCCGGCCTTGAGGAAGAGCGCCGCCTCGCCTATGTCGGCATAACCCGCGCCAAGCGACGGGCCAGGATATTCTTCGCGACCAACAGGCGCATTCACGGGTTGTGGCAGACGACGAGCCCGTCACGCTTCATCGACAATCTGCCGGCGGCGCATGTCGAGGTCGTCGAGTCGAAAGGCGCCTCGCAATATGGCGCCTACGGCGTCTCGCGCTTCGCCAATCTCGACAGCTATGGCTCCAGCTATACGACGCCCGGCTGGAAACGCGCCCAGAGCGCGCAAAAGGAATGGGCGCCGCGCGGCGGGCCAGCCCGCGCCAAACAAGCGCCCATCATCGAGGGGCAAGTGCTCGCGAAATCGACTTCCACGTCGCGCTTTTCGCCCGGCGCGCGCGTGCTGCACCTCAAATTCGGCCCCGGCACGGTGACGAGTTCCGACGGCTCCAAGCTCACTGTCGATTTCGACAAGGCGGGCCGCAAGATGGTGATGGAGAGTTTTGTCGAAACCGCGTGAGGCTCGAGTCTTTCCATTTCGCGTTGAAACGGAAGGATTCTAGGCTTTAACGACTTTTCGTGTTTTCTTTACGCGAACCGGTTCCCGCTTCGCTCGAAAACACTTTTGGCGCCCCCCCTATTCCGCCTGATACAATGAGCAGTCGATCACCGCGACCTCCTGGACTTTGCGCCAGACCGTGCGGTCGCCGTCCGTTTGCTCGATAAATTTGGTCGGAGACCGCCAGATTTGCGCGGTGACGTCGTGCGGAAGCGCGGTCGGCGACTCCACGTCGCCGAGAATCCAGGCCGGCGCATCGCGCCGCGCGCAAATCTTGTGGATTTTCGCGCGGCTGAAGTCCGGGAAGGCGCTGTCCGCTGAAACTCTGGGTAGCCAGGGAGTGAACACGCCCGGCTGGATCCAGTCGACATCCAGCAACGCGAGAGCGCGATCCCGCCAGACCATGGTGAGCGAACGCGAAAACACGTTGGAGGCGCCCTGCACGAGCGACACCCAGTTCGGGCGCGAGAGCCACACCCACGGCGCCTGGCTTTCGCCAAGCCACAACACCTCGCCCGGATGCGCGGCGACCATGCGCTCCAATTCTGGCGGATGCTGGTTCGACGACAACGCCCGATTAAATTCCGTGCCTCCGTTCCATGTCGAAACAGCGAGAAAGACCAGCGCCGTCGCCGCGCCGAGCAAAGCCGGCCGCGGAATGCGATAGTTGGACACAGCCCAAGCCAAGGCCAGAATCGTCAAAGGCGTCCGCAGCAGCGCGCTCGACGTTAACGCCCCGGCAAGATCGACGGCGCCCGCTGGGGCGCCTGCCCAAGCCTTGGCGAGACTGTAAATATAGGCGCCCTGCCCGCCCAAGACGGTCAAACCTGCCATGATCCCGAGGCAGTAAGACAAGGGTTTCATGATTTGTGGCGAAAAGTGATCACGAAATTTGTATAATCCGATCGCCGCAAGGCCGAGCAGCGCGCTCTCCCCGGATTCGGAGCCGCTCCATGCGATCACGAAAAGGGCGAGCGCCGTGCGCCCCGCGCTCCCCTCCGCCCAGAGGCGCGGGACGCAAAAGCACATCGCGATCACGCCGAACAGCGTTAGCAGCCAAATCGCCCGCCACGGCTGCGCCTGTGTAATCAGCACAAGCGGGTAGACATCGCCAAGCAACACGTTGACGAGCAGCCAGCCAAGGCTGGCGATAGCAACCGACCAAAACAAACGCCTGATCGGGTCTGTCGCCGCCGTCGCCGCAAAGCCCAGCGTCGCCGTGTTAATGACGATCGGCGCCCAGACGGACGCTTTCCAGGTCAACGGAAACAGAAAAGAAGCGCACAGTCGCAAGATCATCGACCAGTTCCAGTCGAAACGCTCCAGCAGCCGGCTAAACAGCGGCAACCCAAGCAACGCCGCGATCAGGATGCCGACCGCGCCGGCGACGCCGAGATAAATCCAGCGGCGGTCTTCCAGACACATATAGACATAGAGAGCGCCCGCGCCCGCCAGCGCCATGATCGGATGAAACAGCGCGGCGAGCAAAATGAAAACCATCGCCCGCAATTTCGAACCGGCGAGCAAGGCGGCGAGCGCGGCCAGAACGCCAGCTTCGGCGAAGGGTCGCGGCGTCGCGAAGGACTCGGCGTATTCGAGATGCATGCCGCCATAGGCGCCGCTCGACACGGCGACGCAGATGAGAATGGCCCATTTCAGCCGGCCGGTCGTAAGCTGTCCGGCCAGGGCGGCCAGCGCCGCCAACCATAAGGCGAGCGCGGTCGCGGTCAGCAGCATGGCCGAATGCGCCAGGCCGAAAACTGGGATCAATGCGTCGACAATCTTCGAGAAGATGCTGAAGGACGACTGCCCGTCGAGCCGAAAGAAAAAATCAGTTCCAACGCCATGCGGGTCGAGATCGGCAAGACCTCGCCCCATGTAGATGATCGCCCCCTGCACCACGCCATTATATTTGTGCCGCAAATACCACAGCGCAATCAAGCCCACCGCGCCGATGATCGGTCCGTGGGAGCGATCATGCGGTAAACTGTCGAAAAGTCCGAACATGGATAAGCGGCGCGGCGGCGCGGCGGAAATGGTCGCGACACGCGCGACCGGCGCGGTCGGATTTGCTTCGTAAGTCATCTTCGCCGCCCCCGATAAAGAGATCGTTCGATGCTTCTTCTCGTTTCCGAGCAAAAGGAAAAACCACATCCGTATCGCGGGACATATTTTGTTCACGCGCATGTTTTGTTCACGCGAATGTACACGGACGCGTCGCCACAAACGCGCTTTGCGCCAGAGCGACGCGGCGACGGCGGCGTGAAATCCGCGGATACACGCGAACGTGAACTAAAACCCGCGAAGCGCTAATTTGGCGTTAACCCGTCGCGCGTCGAGAGCGGCCAGATCAGTTCAGGCTGGCGCAAAATCGCTGTATCTTGCCGCAGGCGTCTTCGAGCAAGGCGTTCGACGCGGCGTAAGACACGCGGAAATTCGGACCCGCGCCAAAGGCCGACCCCTGCACGACGGCGACGCCTTCCGCCTCCAGCAACGCCGTGACGAAATCCGCGTCGTCGGCGATCACCCTGCCCTCTGGCGTCTTGCGTCCGATGGCCTCCGCGCAGGACGGAAAGACGTAAAACGCGCCCTCGGGAGTCGGGCACTTCAAATATTTCGCTTGGTTCAGCATGGACACGACGAGATCGCGTCGTTCCTCGAACGCCGCGCGGAAGGTCGCCAGATGATCCTGCGGCCCCTCCAGCGCCTCGACCGCCGCCCATTGAGCGATCGAGCAGGCGCCGGACGTCTGCTGCCCCTGCAACAAATCCATAGCCTTGATCAGCGCTCTCGGACCCGCGGCGTAGCCAATGCGCCAGCCGGTCATGGCATAGGCCTTGGAGACGCCGTTCATCGTCAAAGTCCGGTCGTAAAGATTAGGCTCGACCTGCGCCGGCGTGACGAATTTGAACCCGC
>JBAWEN010000567.1:0-2125 GCA_049591215.1 Methylocystis sp.
ATATCTTTCGCGTATTCAGAGGCCAGAAGCATGTCATTGACATAGCTTGCTGAGCCCGGCGCCAAAGTCCATCCGCTGCCTCCATGTCCATAATTGTGCGCGATGACTTTATTATTATTTCCCTTGACGCTCATATTCGGAGATCCGCGTCTCATCGGCCGGTGGCACAGTATTTTCTTTCCCAAATGAGACGCTTCTAACTTCGGGGGCTTTATTTTTCTGACCTCAGGAAGATATTTCGGAGCGACTGGCGTCGAAAGCTTGAGATTTTCCGCCGCGGGTTCCGCGATCTCCGCACGCGCCAGACTTGGCGCCGCGGTCGCACCAAAGCCGAGGCATGCCGCTTGCTGAAGAAACGTACGCCTGTCCATGAGGTGCTCCAATGATCGGGCAGCGCAGGTATTTAACCCGGGATTCCTCCGATAGGCACCGTCCCGAACAAGTTTCCTCCGCTTTGTTGTTTTTGACAAGGCCAAAGCTTCGCGGCCCCAGGGGATTCGCGTTTGAAATCGGTTGACACTTTATACCAACCCGCGCTGTTCAGAACCGATGGGCCCAATCGCGCAGCCCGATGGACACGACGCGCCAAGGCTGATCGACGAATTTGTTCCATGCGTCGCAGCAATGGTCGACGATGTCGTCATGGGATCGCGCCCTTGCCGTCCTTGGGCGAGATCGCGCCGAAAATATAGGTCGAGGCGGTGCGCTGAGGGACGCGATTTGCCGCCGGCTGACGAGCGCGCCGGGCGTGGGACCACTCGTGTCGATCACGTTCAAGATGGCGATCGACGATCCAACGCGGATCCGAAAGTCCAAAGCCGTCGGCGCCTTGTTGGGGTTGACGCCGAGGAAATACCAATCCGGGGAGACGGACGTGACGGGCGGCGTCTCCTGCGGCGGCGACGAGATGGCGCGCACCGCGCTTTATGAAGCGACCAACGCCGTATTGTCGCGCGTCACGCGTTTCTCGGCGCTGAAACGCTGGGGGACGGATGTCGCCAAGCGGCGTGGAACGAAGCGAACCACCGTGGCCTTGGCGCGCAAGCTCGGCGTCGTTCTGCATCGGATGTGGATGGAGGGCACGAGTTTCCGCTGTACGAAGGAGGCCTCGAAGGCGCCGCACGTCGCGCGCGCCTGATAGAACGGAAAGAGTTTTCGAAGCGGTCCTGACAAGAGCCGCTTCATCCGAGGTCCCGTTCACCGGATTTACGCGGGAAGCGCGGCACCGGATTTGCCTTGTCGCTTGTCTTAGAAAGAGATTTCATGGATGCCATGGGCGTGGTCCCAACCACCGCGAATGCCCGCCTGAGAAGACCGGAGATGCCATGCAGCCGCCCCTGCAGCGATTTCTGACCCGCTGCCATGAGCAGTTCGCCGACGATCATTCTGGCTCGGTGGCCGACTACATCCCGGAACTGACCAAGGCCGACCCCGCGCATTTCGGCATTAGCCTCGCCACCATCGATGGCTACGTTTACGAGATCGGCGACAGCGCGGCGCCCTTCACAATCCAGTCGATCTCCAAGGCGTTCGTGTTCGCGCTCGCGCTCGAGACGCTCGGGGCCGATCGCGTCGAGGCGGTAATTGGCGTCGAGCCGAGCGGCGAGGCGTTCAACTCGATCCGACTGACCGCCGACAACCGACCATTCAACCCAATGGTCAACGCTGGCGCCATCGCCTGTTCCGGCCTGATCCGCGAAGCCGAGCGCGACGACGCCTTCGAGCTTATCCGCAAGACGTTGAGCCGCTTCGCGGGCCGGGAGTTGGGCGTCGACGAGGCCGTGTTCGCGTCCGAGCGCGCGACGGGCGACCGAAACCGCGCCATTGCCTGGTTGCTGCACAACTATTCAGTGCTGCGGGGCGACGTGGACGCGGCGCTCGATGTCTATTTCCGTCAGTGCTCGGTGCTCGTGACCGCGCGCGATCTCGCGGTCATGGCGGCGACGCTGGCCAACAACGGCGTCAACCCGCTCACCGGCGAGCAGATCGTCACGCCCTATGCGGTGGCGCGCACGCTCTCCGTGATGACCAGTTCGGGCATGTATGATTATGCCGGCGAATGGGGCTATCGCGTCGGCATGCCCGCGAAGAGCGGCGTCGGCGGCGGCATCGTCGCCGCGCTGCC
>JBAWEN010000568.1:0-2967 GCA_049591215.1 Methylocystis sp.
ACGGCCCCAGCCCTGTGTGATAATCGATGACGCCAACGCGTTTCGCGCGCGCCAGATATTTTTGAAAGATCGCCGTTTGCGTGCGCCTCGACCATGACGGGCCGCTTCCGCCGAAGAATAATCCGAGCGCATGAGTATATTGGCCGCCCGTCACGGCCTGCCGAAACTCGGCCGCACCCCGCGCCCCACGCGATGCTTGCCACGCCGCCATGTCGCGGGCCGTCGCTGCCCGCGCCTCGGCTGTCCATTTAGAGGGACAGAGGATTTCCGCGAGTTCGACATAACCCGGATTTGGCGGCAAAGGCGCCGAAAAATCAATCCAATTCCGATTTACGTCAACGTTGTCTTCATTGACCCGGCGCGTCCAAGCGAACCCGTAAGGATTGATGGCGTGAATCATCAGCGCGCCCGTATCCGCGGGAAGAAGCTTGAATTCCTCGCGGCGCAGCCAGTCGATCTGAGCGCCGGAGCCACAATAGCCTTCGACGCCATGCGTGCCGGAAATCAAAACGAGGACCCGGGATGCGTCCGAAGGGCCGAACCAAACGGCGTCGGTGGCAAGTTCCTCGCCGCCCGGTCCGAAATCGGGATGTTTGAAGCTTTCCGCGCGGCCGCCGGCGGCGGCGGCGGCTTGCTGGAATTTTTCGCGCGCTTCGGAATATGAACTGCTAAAGCTGTCGGCGCCGATCATCAATTTCTCCCAGAGTTTTCATTCTGTCTCGCTCGCGCCCGCGCCTGTAGTTTACAACGAAAACAGCACAATCTAAAAAAAAGCGCGGTCAATTTTGACCGCGCGATAGTTCACCGACACCTGGGGGGAGGGAAAAGAACTTCCCTTAGAGACCTAGGCTAGAGTCACCAAGTAAAGAGAGCAGTGTTAGCGCATATCACCTTTTCACGCTGACGATACAGTCAGGAGATCGCGGCATTTCCTCTCTGTCCACCCGGCTCACCCATCAACTCGATCCCTACATCAGAATTACGCACGGACTCACCGAAGGTTCCCCACGACGAGAGAAAATCGTTGTTGATCGACGTCCGGGCTCAAGGGACGGCCGCGCTCTGCTCTATCGAGCGGGCTGTGACAGCGCGGGCGCGGATAGTTTCCGACGGCATTCCGGGAGAAGCGCCGCCGTCGAACGAAATGTGATTCCCGCCTCAATCTTGTCGGTTCAAAATGGAACAATCGCCGGGCCATCGAGTCTTAAAGTAGT
Source organism: Methylocystis sp. (assembly GCA_049591215.1). GTDB lineage: Bacteria > Pseudomonadota > Alphaproteobacteria > Rhizobiales > Beijerinckiaceae > Methylocystis. Next base: position 1,215 of record JBAWEN010000568.1, read on the forward strand.
AGGAACCCGCCATTCGTCGGTGGAGTCGATCATGAGATGTCCTCCAGCCTTGGTTGCAGCCTCATTTATTTTGCAGGTGGCGATCTTCTATTGGAAGTTCATTTGCTTCATCGAAGATACGAAACCCAATTGGGAAAACCTGGCGTCGTTGGCCAAGACACGGGCCGCTTTGTTCGAAGGCGGCGCGTGGAGAAATTGGCGCCTGCCCATTGGAGCGGCGCATCGTGCTCAGTAGGCGACGCGGGCCGCCGGTCGTCCGGCCCAGCCGCGAATATATCGAGCTTTTCCACGCGGGCGTCTTGGCGCTCCGCACATTCGAAAAGGAAGAATAGAAATGACGCGGCCATCCGAAATTTCCCTCGCGCGCCTGAGATTATCGAAGGTGGGAATGGGCGAGGAGGATGTCTCCTGGCTCGAGGCGCGGCGTTGGAGCCACGCGGCGATTCCTCCGGTCATGTGGCCATGCGACACCCATGTCTACCGGCGCCGCAGGGCTCTTTTGAACAAGGCCATCGCGGATCTAAGCGTGAAAGAGCGTAGCGCGTCCTTGGAAGCAAAACTCGCCGAAGCGATCGGAACGCGCCTTGCCAATTGGGGCGAATAACCGCGGAGCGGGCGGGGGAATTGTTTGAATTTGATTGGAATGTCCGATTCGCGCGAATTTATCTTCTCGACAACTCCGCAATCCAATGCGGCGCGGGATTCACGTTCAACTTGGATAGATCAGATATTCGCCGCGCAATTCCAGCTCCTTCAATTCCGAAGGCCAAATAATGACCACGTCCTTGGCGTCTGGACGCAAATAAGGTTCGAGAGTAGCCTGTATTTGGAACCCTCGCCCAGGATTCACGATGCATCTCGCCTTTAAGCCCCGTGGGAAAATCGCCTCGCTCGGCGTGCTGATGCTCGTCGCCTTGGCGAGCGCGATCACGCTCGTTTCTTTGCTCAAGCAACTCGAAGATCAAGCTCGGGTGGAGCACACGTTGGACGTGCGGTCGCGGCTTCTGCGAACGCTGGCGACATTGCAGGACGTGGAAACCGGCGAACGCGGATTTTTGCTGACGAATGATGAAAGTTTCCTCGAGCCCTACGACGCGGCCGTACGCGCGATCGACGAGCAGTTCGACCAACTTGGAAAAGGCGTCAGCGATAATCCCGAGCAGCTCGAGCGGCTCTCGAAATTGCGCGATATCGAACGTCGGCGCATTGTGGCGCTGCGCGAAAATATCGAGCGCCGGCGGGGAGCGACGAATTGGTCGCCTGACGTTGATTACCTCAGAAGCGCGAAATTTCTCATGGACGACGCCCGCGCGATCATCGCCGATATGATAGCGGCCGAGAATGCGCTTTTCGTTTCTCGAAGCAATATGGCGCGCGCCGCGTCGCTCTTCTCGGAGGTGGGACTCTTAGCCAGTCTGCTCCTGTCCGCGGTGCTTGGCTTGGCGTTCAATCATGACAATCAAAAGCAGTTGCTGCAAGCAAAAGCCGCCAACGACGAACTCAACGAAGCGCTGGCGCTCGCGGAAAGGGAGGCCGAGAGGCGCGAACGTTTGGAAGGGCAGCTTTGGCAAGCTCATAAAATGGAGGCGATCGGTCAACTCACCGGCGGCATCGCGCATGACTTCAACAATATGCTGGCGGTCGTCCTAGCCAACCTCAATCTTTTGAAGCGACAGATCGCCCGTGGAGAAACCGAAGTCCAGCGCTTTATCGACGGCGCCGCGGAGGGAGCTGACCGGGCGGCTCACTTGAC
>JBAWEN010000569.1:0-1604 GCA_049591215.1 Methylocystis sp.
TCGCGAAACTCCGAGGCCGCCGCCGCCTCCAGCCGAAAATCCGTCTCCAGTTTCACCGTGCGGGCGAGCGTGTCGACGACTTCGATGGCGCGCAGCCGCCGCCCTTCCGAGGAAAAGCGCTCGGCGATTCGCGCGATCACATACATATCGGCGAGATCGCGCGCGAATTGCCGCTCGACGCCGGGCCGCAGCACCTTCACCGCGACCTTGCGTTCGCCCTCGTGGTAGCGGGCGTGGGCGATATGCACCTGCGCCACCGAGGCCGCCGCGACCGGCTCGCCGAAGAACGAAAACACCTCGTCGATCGTTTTGCCCAGCGCCTTTTCGACGATCTCGACCGCCGCCTCGCGACCGAACGGCTCCATGCGGTCCTGCAAGGCGGTCAGCGCATTGGCGATTTCGCCGCCGACGACATCGGGCCGCGTCGCCAGGAATTGCCCGAGCTTCACATAGGTCGGGCCGATCTGCGAGAAGGCGCGCACCAGCGCCTTCGGGCCGCCGCCGACATCCTTGCGCGCGATGAGATTGGCGAGCCGCACCGGCAGCCGCGCCGGCGGCGGCAGCAACTCGGGATCGAGCCCGGCGAACACGCCCTCGCGCGCAAGGATATAGCCGGCGCGCGCCAATCGCAGAAGATGCCCGAAGCCTAAAATCACGTAGGACCGCCGTTTCTATTCGTATGTCTTTCGAAAGCCCCCGAGCCCTCATCCGACCCCGCTTCGCGGGGCCACCTTCTCCCACAAGTGGGAGAACGGAGCGCCCTTCTTATTTTCTAAGTTGTTGAAGTTGAATCCATCAGCCCCTTCCTTCTCCCACTTGTGGAAGAAGGTGGCCCTTGCGTCAGCAAGGGTCGGATGAGGGCCGCCGGGCCTCCAACAAACCGGGCTACGGCTTCCAACCCGAATGGATCGCCACCACGCCGCCGGTCAGGCGCTCGTAGCCGGTGCGGCGGAAGCCCGCCTTGCGGATCATCCCCTCGAACGCGTCGGCGCGCGGGAATTTCTGGATGGACTCGACGAGATAGCGGTAGGGCTCGCCGTCGCCCGCGACGATCTTGCCGACCATCGGAATGACGTTGAAGGAATAGGCCTCGTAAATCTTGTCGAGCCCCGGGATCGCCACGTGCGAAAATTCGAGGCACAGGAAGCGTCCGCCCGGCTTTAGCACGCGAAACGCCTCCTCCAGCGCGACCTGGATGCGCGGCACGTTGCGGATGCCGAACGCGATGGTGTAGGCGTCGAAATTGGCGTCGGGGAAGGGCAGGGCCTCGGCGTTGGCCTGCACGAACTCGAGTTTTGCGTCCAGCCCGCGCTCGCGCGCCCGGTCGCGGCCGACCTCCAGCATGTCGCCGTTGATGTCGAGCACGATGACCTTCGCGTCGGCGGGGGCCTGCTTGGCGACGCGAAAGGCGATGTCGCCGGTGCCGCCGGCCACATCCAGATGGCGAAAGCCCGGGTGGTTCCTGGCGTTGACCTTGGCGGCGAACGCATCCTTCCACAGGCGATGCAGCCCGCCCGACATAAGATCATTCATAATGTCGTAGCGGCGCGCGACCTTGTGGAACACGTCGTCGACGAGCCCCTGTTTTTCCGCCAGCGGCACCT
>JBAWEN010000570.1:0-2097 GCA_049591215.1 Methylocystis sp.
GCGCTCGCCTTCGCGGAACTCGATTTCGCCATCGGCGCCTTTGTCGCGCGGCTGCGCGAATTCGATATCGAGCCGGGCGCGCGCATTCTGCTGTGCTGTCCGCCGCGCGCCCAGACGCTCATCGCCATCACCGCGATCATCGCCGCCGGCTTCGAGCCGGTGTTGGCGCCGTTGGGCCTTCCCCAGAGCGCCCTGATCGCGGCGGCGAACGTTAGTCGCGCCGAGGCGCTGATGGCGCCGGTCCGTTTCGCCAAGCTCGATTTCGAACAGGCGATGCTTGGCGTCGCCGCGCAATGTCCGTCCATTCGTCTATTAGGCGCGCTTTCGCCGGAGCCGATCGACGGCGCGGTGGATTTCTCGCTGCAAGGCCTGCGCGCCAGACCGCGCACTTTGCCGGCCGGAGCCTTGATTTCCGAGAGTTGGACGCCCGGCGACCGGGCCATGATCGGGACGACGGACGCATCCGGCGCGCCCGTCTTCCTCGCGCAGGGCGCGCTTTTGGCGGCCGGCCTCGATCTCGTGAGAAAGACAAGGAGAGGCGGCGCGGCGCCGATCGTGTCGCTGGTCTCGCCCGGCTCGTTCGGCGGATTGATCGCGGGACCGCTCGCGGCGCTGCTGTCGAGCGCGACGCTGCATTTTCTGGCGCCGTTCCGCGCCGACGCGTTTTTGCGATTGCTCGACGAAATCGGCCCCGCGCGCCTTGTCGCGCCAATGGCGATTCTGCCCGACCTCGCGCGGTCGGGACTGCTGGACGATGGCGCGCTGCTGTCCTGCGCCGTGCTGTCGCAACCAAACGAGGCGCCTCGCGCGGCGATTCCCGAAGCGTCGTGCCCGATTATCGAGATCGCCGGCGCGGGCGCGTCCTTGCGTATTTCCATTTATGCCGACACGGAAGACAAAGCGCGCGTCGCGTAATCGCATGAAACGCCGCGGTCGCCGCGTCGTTTCGTCTCGCGTGACTTGCGCTTCATCTTGACTGCCATCAGTTACATCAGCCGCTCGCCCGCATACTCATAGGGCGCTCGGCGCGAGCCTCCCCCGATGCGCGCTTGCTCGCGTCTTCTCTTTTTCGCCGCCGCGCGCGCCGATGATCCGGGCATGGAAGTGAATCCGGAATATCAGAAGAACCTGGCCACCGCGAAAGCGGAACCGCGCCAGACGTTGGACCTGGACGCTCAGGCCGCTAAATAGAATTCGCGCCGCGAGCGGCAAAAGGAGCATGCGGCATGAACCGCGATATGACGGCGACCGCGAACAAGGTCGCGGAAGTCACCTTGCTATTTTGGGTCATCAAGATTTTGGCGACGACGCTCGGCGAGACCGGCGGCGACGCGCTCTCCATGACGATGAATTTGGGGTATGCGGTCAGCACCGCGATTTTCGGCGTGTTGTTCCTCGCGGCGGTCGCCGCTCAAATCGCGGCGCGCGGTTTCCATCCGTTCCTGTATTGGACCGTGATCGTCGCGACGCCCCCGGTCGGCACGACCATGGCGGATTTCGCCGACCGTTCGCTGGGAATCGGCTATGTCGGGGGATCGCTGGGCTTGCTCGCGCTGTTGATGCTCACGCTTGGCGCGTGGCGTCTTGCGCTGGGCTCGGTCGCCGTGGACCATATCACGTCATGGAAGGCGGAAGCCTTTTACTGGGCGACGATCCTCTTCTCCAACACGCTCGGCACCGCCCTTGGCGATTTCTTCGCCGACGATTCCGGGCTGGGCTTTCTCGGCGCGGCCGCCGTGTTCGCCGGCTGCCTCGCTCTGATCACCGCCGCGTATTTTTTCACTAAGGCGCCGCGCACGTTGCTCTTTTGGGCGGCGTTCATTTTGACGCGCCCGCTCGGGGCCACGCTCGGCGACCTCCTGACCAAATCCTACAACGAGGGCGGCTTGAACCTCGGCCGCATCGAGTCGTCGGCGATCATCGCGCTCGTGATGATCGGCTTTATTTTGCTTTCCGCCCGAGGATCGAAGAGCGCGCGCGATGCGCGAGAAGAATGCGCCTTTTCGAAATAGGCGCGGGGCGCGTTTACCGCTTGCCCCACAGCTCCCAAAAATGATTCGGCGGGCCGGAGCCGGCTCCAAGTTGCAGGGCCCTTCC
>JBAWEN010000571.1:0-3141 GCA_049591215.1 Methylocystis sp.
AGCGACATCCGCATCGTCCGTCCCAACGACAGGTTCGCCGGGGTTCCCGTCGTTGTGTAGCCGGCGCGCCGCACTCCCTCTTTTTGAGCGCCGACCATTCGCCGCTTGGCGAGATCGGGCAATTCCAGGTCATCTAGAAAAATGCGCAGAAACTCGTCGCGGGTAAGAACGAATCTGAATGCATCCTCCTGATTTTCCTCCGCGCCCATGGCGCCGCCGGAGCTTTCCTCGCCGCCTTTCGGGCGGTCTATGAGATCGCCTTCAACATATTCGCGATTGCCCGGCAAGATTACATCGCGACGGTTGCCACGCACATGTTGGAAATACGGCTCTCTCGTGCCTTCGGCCGGGATCGTGACCTCGCCGGGCTATTCCAAGTCGCCGATGGCTCGATCTCGCGTGGCGTCGCGAACCGCGCGCTCCACCATGTCCTTCGCGCGCCGCAGGAAGCGCTGACGATTTTCAAAGCTCTTGCCTCCCGGATTCAGGCGGCGATCGACAATGCGCATGGCTTCCACCACTTACCCGTTGTTGCTCGCGTCCTGTTCTCCGCGGCGCGCCACGATCAACTCGCTTGCTTCACGCGCATGTACCATTCCACGAGACGGCGCACTTGTCGTTCGGTGTACCCGCGCGTAACCATCCGGCTGACGAATTCACCATGTTTGTTCTCACTTTCCGTATCCTTCTTCGTTGCGAAGCTAATAACGGGCAACAGATCCTCGACCTGTGAGAACATTCTTTTCTCGATCACTTCGCGTATCTTCTCATAGCTCGCCCAAGAGGGATTGCGACCCTTGTTCGACGCCCGCCAGCGTAAAGCGAACTTCACGACTTCGTTACGGAAATCCTTCGGGTTCGCGATCCCCGCGGGTTTCTCGACCTTCGTAAGCTCTTGATTCAAGAGCTCCCGATCCAGCAACTGTCCCGTGTCAGGATCCTTGAAATCCTGATCCTCGATCCACGCGTCCGCATAATCGATATAGCGATCAAACAGGTTCTGGCCATAATCCTGATAGGATTCGAGATAGGCTTTTTGGATCTCGTTTCCGATGAATTCCGCATAACGCGGCGCGAGATCGCCTTTTATAAACTCCAGGTAGCGCTTCTCGGTTTCAGCCGGAAGCTGTTCGCGCCGAAGCGCCTGTTCGAGCACATACATGAGATGAACCGGGTCCGCCGCGACCTCCACGGTGTCATGATTGAACGTCGCCGCGAGAACCTTGAACGCGAAGCGCGTCGAAAGCCCGCTCATGCCTTCGTCGATGCCGGCGGCTTCCCGGTATTCCAGCACGCTGCGCGCGCGCGGATCAACATCGCGCAGACTTTCGCCGTCGTAGACCCGCATTTTCGAGAATGGCGTCGAATTCGCATGCGGGCTCAGTCGGGAAAGCACAATGAATCTCGCGAGCATCTCCAGAGTGTTCGGCGCGCAGCTTGCGTTCGCGAGTTCCGATCCCCTGAGCAGTTTCTCGTAGATTCGCTGTTCTTCGGTGACCCGAAGGCAGTAGGGAACCTTGATCACGTAAATGCGGTCGATAAACGCCTCGTTGTTGCGATTAGCCTTGAAGGCTTGCCATTCGGCCTCATTCGAATGCGCCATGACGATTCCCGAAAAGGGTATGGCGCCGATGTTTTCCGTGCCGATGTAGTTGCCTTCCTGCGTCGCGGTCAGCAGCGGATGCAGCATCTTGATCGGCGCCTTGAACATCTCGACGAACTCGAGCAACCCCTGGTTCGCGCGGTTTAGCCCCCCTGAGTAGCTATAGGCGTCGGGATCCGCCTGCGCGAGCGCTTCCAGTTTGCGGATATCCACCTTGCCGACGAGCGACGAGATATCCTGATTGTTTTCGTCGCCGGGTTCCGTCTTGGCGATGGCGACCTGTCGAAGCCGCGACGGCGAAACCTTCACGACGGTAAACCTCCCGATGTCACCGCCGAATTCATCGAGCCGTTTGAGGCACCATGGACTCATCGGCGCGCCGAGCCGACGACGCGGAATGCCGTATCGCTCTTCCAAGATCTGCCCAGCTTCCGCTGAATTGAACAGGCCGAGCGGACTCTCGAAGATCGGGCTAAGTTGATCGTTGGCCTTCAACACATAAATGGGGTTGACCTCCATCAACGCTTTGAGCCGTTCCGCGAGCGACGATTTTCCGCCACCGACGGGACCGAGCAAGTAGAGTATCTGCTTGCGCTCCTCGAGGCCCTGCGCCGCATGCCGGAAGAAACTGACGATGCGTTCAATTGTTTCTTCCATGCCAAAAAATTCGGCGAAGGCTGGATAGACCCGAATGGTCCGGTTCATAAAGATGCGACCCAGCCGTTGATCCCTGGAGGTGTCGAGGAACTCAGGATCGCCGATCGCGTGCAGGATCCGCTCGGCGGCGCTCGCGTATGCCTTGGGATCCGCGCGGCACAGGTCAAGATACGCGGCAAGCGACATCTCGGTCGCTTGCCGCTCTTTGTAAGATTGTGTGAAGTCAGCGAAAACGTCACTCTGTTTCATCGCCACACCATTCATCGTCTGGAACTGAAGCCTGATAAGCGCACATTAGGCTGATTAGGCTGAATGGGCAGTCACCGTTCTGGCTGTTTCACCATCTTGACCTCAATCATGTCCAACCGCCTCTCGGGTTCTCGCGCCGTTGGCGCGAGAACCCGTTGGTTTGAATATGTGCATCGTTTCGGCGGAAGGGTAGCCGTGAGACGGTTTTAGCGAGAGAAAATTTGCGAGTCCGTGCAAGAACGGAACCGCGCCGCCGAAAATCAGGAGGGCCAGACCGAGCAGGTCGGCGCCGGGCGGGGTAAGGGGGCGCTCGCCCCCGAAGCCATGTCAAGGCCAATGTTGGAACCCAATAAAAAACAACGATATCCGTCGTAAGCGCGGCTTTACGCATGCGAACCATTCAACGCGCGACTGCTCTCGAGCGGGCCACTAGAGCGTTTCCCTTTTGTTAAGAATCGGATTTCCTGATTCACGCGGCCCTTTGTTTGAGAAGGGGATCCGCATGGGTAACGTCACATCGATGGATTTGCGCGGCAGGATCGTCCAGGCGGTCGAGGTCGAGGGCATGTCCCGGCGCGGTGCGGCGGAACGCTTCATGGTCTGCCCCTCGACCGCGATCAAGCTGCTAAAGC
>JBAWEN010000572.1:0-5997 GCA_049591215.1 Methylocystis sp.
GGCATGAGGATGTTCACGGTCATCGTATCAGCCCCATGGCTTTACAACCTCGCATCGCGCACCGCCTCTTCGTCGTTTTATACAACCACATCCGTCCACAATTCGCTGGGCTCCGGCTCCCGGTCCGCGCTGGCGAAATCGACCGCTTCCGCGATGAGCTTGCGCGTTTGCGCGTCGATCTTCTTCAATTCGTCCTCGCTTGTCCCCAGCGCCAGCAGGCGCAAGCGCACTTGCTCGATGGGGTCGTGCTCCTCGCGCATCCGCGCCACTTCTTCCTTCGGCCGATATTTGGCGGGATCCGACATCGAATGGCCACGATAGCGATAGGTCTGCGCCTCGAGGACGTATGGCCCATTGCCCTTGCGGCACCAGTCGATGGCTAGGCTCGTGGCGGCGCGCATCGCCCGCACGTCCATGCCGTCGACTTGCGCGCCGGGAATGTTGAACGCGGCGCCGCGCTTGGCGAAATCCCGCTGCGCCGAGGAGCGCTCGACCGACATGCCCATGGCGTAATGATTGTTCTCGACGATGAACACCGCCGGAAGCCGCCACAACTCGGCCATGTTGAACGTTTCGTAGACCTGGCCCTGATTGGCGGCGCCGTCGCCGAAAAAGGTCAGCGACACCCGGTCGTCGCGGCGATAGGCGTTGGCGAAGGCGAGCCCGGCGCCGATCGGCGCCGGCGCGCCGACGATGCCATGACCGCCGAAGAAATTCTTCTCCCGCGAAAACATGTGCATCGAGCCGCCCTTGCCCTTGGAGAAGCCGCTCCGCCGCCCGGTCAGCTCCGCCAGCACGCCCTTGGGGTCCATGCCGCAGGCCAGCATATGGCCGTGGTCGCGATAGGAGGTCACGATTTGATCGCCCTCGCGCGCCGCCATTTTCGCGCCGACGACCACCGCCTCCTGGCCGATGTAGAGATGGCAGAAGCCCGCGATCAACCCCATGCCATACAACTGCCCGGCCTTCTCCTCGAAGCGCCGAATAAGCAGCATCTGGCGATAGGCCGTGAGCTCCTCCTCCGGCGTGAAAGCCGGCGGGGCAGGGGAGGCTGGTTCGATGTTCTCGGTCATGACGGGCCGATCCTTTGCTCTTGGCGGCTAAGGATAAACTAGAACGCGAGCGAAAACGAGCGTTGTCGCGAGGATGATGGCCAGTTCAGCCGACGCGATCCGCTCGGCGTAGCCCGACTCCCCCCCCCGAAACCGGCGGTCGCAAGCTGAGACGGCAGCCGTCGACGTGCGAATGACGGATTGTGGCTAGGAGCGGCCCTGCCGCGCTTCGGCGCGCATTTGCTTTGTCAAAGTGCTTCACCTAGAAGCGCCGTGGCGCCGGGCTCGTAACGCCAGTAATATGTGGGACATTTCGCGGGCGAACGCGCTTGCGTAAGAACGGGCCGGCGCGGACAAGATCCGTCGAAAGTGGGCGTCGCGGGCTCGTCAAACCCGCTATGCCCGCGGACGTTGTTTAGATGTGTTTCATAAAAAGGGGGCGGCTAATGATTTGTCGGGTATGCAATCATGAGCAAGCTGGCTACGCTTTTCAACGCGCGGGAAGCAACTACTTGAAGTGCCCGCGGTGCCGCGCTGTGACCGTCGAACTCACTCACGATCAATATGTTGCGCTTACGCCGTCCTATGATCCGGGCCCGCCAATTAGTTCGATCGACGCTTCAGCAATCCGCCAATTGCTTGGAGTTGACCAGAAAGTCGAGTTGCTGCGCAATTTCGTCGGTCGCGTCCCAGCCGCGGTGCGCTTCCTAGATATTGGCTGCGGTGCGGGGGCGTATCTTCTTGCAGCCAAGGAACTCGGTTGGGATGTGCAGGGTGTTGAGCCAAGCGAGTCGCACTCCAGAATGGGGCGTGCAATGGGACTCAATATTCACGATGGCTACTTTCGCACGGAGGACTTCCAGAAGGATTACTTTGATTTTGTGTTATTAAGCCATGTAATTGAGCATATTTACGATCCAAAGAAATTTATCTCAGACATGCTTACTATCGTGCGTCCTGGTGGTATAGTTTTGTTGATAACGCCAAACGTTGAAAGCATAGCCAGCATGCTCACCGGCAAATTCTGGGTCATGTTTAAACCAGTTGACCATGTGAGTATGCTTGGACCTACGTCATTAAATTTTTTGAAGCCGTCTAATGGAAATATCAGCTGGCGCACCGATGAATATTCGGCGGAAATATTGACCTCGGTTTTAGCGGCCCTTCGTGACGCGCTTCTTGAGTCTCGCGGCGCCGCCCCGTTTGATGGCGTAGCATCGGCGGCTGCCTCTTCAGGCGACCAATCCGGTTGGCGGCGATACGAATTCCGCCGCCGACTGAATAAAGCGGCGGCGACCATTTCCTGGCCGCTGCATGCTTTGGCTAAGGCCTCGAAACGCCAAGCATGCCTTTTGGTCGAGATCGAGAAAGACGCTTAGTTTAAGTGTATCGCGACCGCGGGGACAGGGCTAACTCGGCGATTCATGATCGATTGAGCTTACATGATTTCCACGCGATTGCACCGCGAGGTCGCAACTCCTTCCCTCCAAGGCGGAGGGGATCCACCTCGCTCAGCTGACTACACGGGTTCCCCCTACTACTCCACCTGCGTCTGCAACTCCTCCGCGAATTCCTCGATCCGGGCGGCGTTCTCGCCAAAATCGTGCCGCCCGTAGCGCGAAGCGGCGCGCAGATCTATGCGGGTTTGGCCGGCGAGCGGACGCAGGCGCACGGTGGCGTCCTCGTCGAAGCCCATCACCCGCGTCTTGACCAAAAAATCGACATGGGCGTCGCCCGAGCGCGCATTGGGCGGGCGCTTGTCGACGAGGCGCCAGCCGCGCGTCGCCGCCGTTTTCATCACGGCCGCCAGCGCCTCGTCCATATCGAGATCGACGACGATGGGCTGAACGTCGGGATAGGCGGCGGCTTGCGCGGCGCGCGTCGCCGCCGGCGGGATTGGCGGCGCATAGCCGCCCCGCGCCTGGATCGCCGCGCTAGAGCGGGAGAATTCGGGCGGATCGCCGATATCCGTCGAAACATCGGCGAGCACGGGATAACGTATCGCCTCGACCGCTAAAAATGCCGGATAGCCCAGTGTCAGAGCCGCGAAAAACAGCCCGCCGAGCGCGCGGCCAAAGCCCTGCGCGCCGCTTCGCCAGATTGTCGCGCAGGCGGTGACGAACAACAGCACGGCGGCCAGGGCCAAGATGATCGCGCCGCCAATCGAAGCCAGCGCGGCTGGCGGATCGAACTTATGGGCGCGGGCGAGCGCGACCGCCACAATGGCGAGGGTCAGCGCGAACAGCCCAAGCCGCCGACTCCATACGGCGGCCGTCGAGACAGGTTCGGGGGGAAGGCTGCGGCGCATCGGAGCAAGCTTTACAGACGGAAAACCGGGGACTCAAGCGGGCTCGGCGCCAGGCTACCATTATCGCGCCACAAAGCTCACGCTAAATCGGTCCGCGACGCGCGCTTAACGCGGTCTTAACTCGATCACGCGAGATTGCCAGAAAGGACGCAGCAAAAATTCACCCTGTTTCCAGCCTCGAGAGTTGTCATGTCGCAAATGTTCGTCACCGAGTTCAACGAGTCCGAAGCCGCGGTTCAGCACGACCTGCTGGCGCGGCTGTATCACGAGATTGGGCTTTCCGCCGTCGCCGCCGCGCTCGACGTCATGAACGCCTCCTCGGCTCTAGGCGCTCCAGCCGCCGCCTCGCCTGGAGCCGATCCGCGTTATCTTCCCGCATTCCTGCGGGAGGACGATCTCGCGGCGTAACGCGGGCGCGGCGACAATCCGGGAAGCCGCATGATCACCCGTAGAGCGTTGATGAAACAAGCTGGCGGTCTGCTTCTCGCGGGGGGCGCAACCGCCGGCTCCAGCGTCGTGGTCGAGCCCAATTTCATGCTCGACGTGACGCCCTATCGGGTTTCTCCCGCCAATTGGCCCGCCGACCTTAATCTGCGCATCGCCGTCATCTCCGATTTGCATGCCTGCGAGCCGTGGATGCCGCCCTCGCGAATCGCCCGAATCGCCGACGTCGCCAATGCGCTGGAGCCCGATGTGATCGTGCTGCTCGGCGATTTTTGCGGCGGCGTCCCGTTCGCGTCGAGAGTCATGCCGGAGCAGTGGGCCGAAGCGCTCTCGCGCCTGCGGGCGCCGCTCGGCGTTTTCGCCATTCTTGGCAATCACGACTGGTGGCACGGCGCCTTGCCGCAAGATCCGGGCGACGGCGGCGAGAGCGTGCGGCGGGCTTTGCGCCACATGGGCGCGAAATTGCTTGAAAACGACGTGCTGCGGCTATCGAAGAGCGGCGCGCCGTTCTGGCTCGCGGGTCTTGCCGACCAGATGGCCATCCGGACCGGCGCCGGCCAATGGCGCGGCCTTGACGATTTGCCGGGCACGCTCGCCAAAATTACCGACGACGCTCCGGCGATCCTGCTGGCGCATGAGCCGTTCATCTTTTCGCGCACGCCAAAGCGCGTCGCGTTGACGCTTTCCGGCCACACTCACGGCGGCCAAATCAACTTGCCTTTCGCCGGTCCAATCTTCGCCGAACTGCGTTTTCACTCGAAATACATGTATGGGCATATCGAGGAGGACGGCCGCCATTTGATCGTTTCCGCCGGCCTTGGAGAGTCGATCCTGCCGATCCGCTTCATGCGGCCGCCAGAAATCGTGCAGGTGACCGTGGAGGCCAGCGCCTCTCGCGCGGCCTGACGATTCCGGCGCGCTGGAAAACGCCCCATCATACGTTTCGCGCCTGATTGGCTCGGTCGGACCCTCTCCCCGCGAGCGGGGAAAGGGGGCGTCAACGCAGCTCAATTCGCCATTAAATGACGAGATGACAATGGCAGGGCGGGGCGGCCCCAATGCGACGCGACAAAAGGAGAAGTCGGCATGGCGCGGTCCGCCAACATTCAGGGCGCGAAGCTCCACTGAACATGCGCCATGCCGACTTGGCTGGGCCTCGCCTCGATACAAGGGGACGGCGCCGCGAGCCGCTGGGAGGGGGGAGAGGCGCGCGGCGAGGGTCGTCCTTCGGGAGGCCCGGCGTTCTTGAATTCGTAATCATCGCCGTCGTCCCTCGGATGGGGCGTAAAACGCGCCCGTCCGAGGGATGTCGCCGGCGGGTTGACGAAGCATCGGCGAAACCCTAGGCCGCGCCGAAGCCGAAGCGGCCGAACCGCGCGCGGCGCTCCAGATCGATTAATCGACCGGGAGCGCCGCCGCGCGCCGCCGCGACCCGAAACCGGGCGAGTTGACGCGAGGCGTCGTTATTCTCGAACGTCACGGGAGGCGACGCGGCCTCGGTGAACAATTTGTCTGGGCGGTCGGAGCCGCCGGACGCGTCGGCGGCATGCGCGCGCCGGGCGTTGGGACTATGCATGATATTCTCCTGGTCACATTCGCTAAGCAACGTGAGGGCCACGGCTTAGGCCTCGACGCCGAACGAGCGGACGGAGAGGGACGCTAAGACCGTTTTTTGTCAGGAGTATTGCGGCGGCGCTCGAGGTTGGCGCCAGCTTGCTTCGCGCGGGGTCGGCGAAGCGCGACCCGCCGTCGTCCAGGCGCGCGCGCGCGACTGAATGGGCGCCACGCGGATTTCAGTGACGGCCGCGCCAATCGGCGCCGGACCGTCGCACGACAATCGACAAAACACACAACCGCCGCCGTGCAGTTCCGGCCGGCCGGGCAATTGCTGCTCGCCGGTCGCGAAATCCGAAGCGGACTTCAAACAAATCTGAAAAGCGGTCTTGGCGGAACCGGCGTTGGATTGGGCGACGTTCGCCGCCGCCGGCGAGAAGACCTGGATGGTCAACGCCAGCGCGAGCAATAGACGACCGAACCAACTATGTCGCATGGGCTCCGACCAAAAAATCGACGGCGCGAGAACGAACCGCCTGGCGGGAGTTTACTCTACTTCCGCGCTAGAGCAAGTGCGCCATGGCAGGGTTTTGCGCGCGGCCGGCCTTATGACGCAAGGTAACGCTCTCGGTTCGCGCG
>JBAWEN010000573.1:0-2239 GCA_049591215.1 Methylocystis sp.
ACGCGAAACAGCGTGGCGCGCCAATCCGCGATGACGCCGACATTATCGACGAACCAACGTAGCGACTGCTGTACTTGTTCAAATGCGCCGACGGCCATGAGCATGCCGCCAAATGAAAGATTTCCCAAGAAATAGGCAGGGGCGGCCACGACGATCGGCGCGATGATCGTAAACCATCCGTAACCCGCGGTGACCCAAGTCAACCTCGTTGTCGAACTGACAAGGCCACGAAGAGCGACCACGAGCGAGTCGAGCGCATGCTGAAGCCGAGTTTTCTCTTCCGCCTCGCCGCGGTGCACGGCGATCCCCTCGTTATGCTCGTTGACATGAACGAGTGCGAATCGCAGATCGGATTCGCGGGCGTAGCGTTCCGCGTTGAGCTGAACAAGCGGCCGACCGACGCGCCAACTCGCCCAAGAAGCCACGCCCGAATAAAAAAGCGCGCACCAGACCATATAGCCGGGAACAACAAAGTACGCTCCCTCAAACTCGAACGCCACGCCGGTCGACAAGAACCAGAGGACGGCGATAAAACTCGTTAGAAGCAGCGTGGCTTGAAAAAGCCCGACGCAGAGATCGGTCGACAGTTCGGCGAGGTGGCGGGCGTCCTCGTGAATGCGCTGGTCCGGATTGACCCCGGCCTCGCCGGCGCCCGCGAGAAGAAAGGCGCGTCCGGGGGAGAGCCATTGAGCGAACAAATCCCGCGTCAATTCCTCGCGCAATGTCACCTTGGTCATTTGATTGAGCCAGGTTTGGGCGACGTTTAGAACCAGCAACGCCCCTGCGATGACGATGAACACGAACAACTGTGAAGCGAAACCCGAAAGGTCTTTGCGCGAAAGCGCATCATAAAACGGTCGGCTCCATGCGTTGAGTCTGATCTGCCCATAGACGGTGGCGCCGACCACAAGCGCGAGCCCCGCGCCAAACCAAAGCAAAATCCCGCGCCGGCTCGAATTGCGAAAGACTTCCAAGATCGCCTTCAGATGCGAAACGAGGCCGGCGTTCCCGGCCTGACGCTCGGCATCGGGCCGATTCGCCCTATTGATTTGGCTTTCCATGGCTACTCGACCCGTTTGCGCGCGCTGCCTATAACATCACTCGGGCGCCCGATCGGCAAGGTTGATCGTCGAACACCCTTGTCCGTTGGGATGGTTCGCCCTTCGCGCCCCAGGGCCACGGGGTTTTCTCAACGATTTTACTTGTCCGCGGATGTCACGATGGACCTGATCGACTCGCTAGTCTTGAACATGACGCTCGCGGAAAAGATCGGCCAGCTCAACATGGTCACGGCGGGTCAGGCCATCACCGGCCCTGTCGGCGGCGGCGATTTGGACCAAAATCTGCGCGCCGGGAACATTGGCTCCGTCTTCAATCTTTGGGGCCGGGAAGCAACATCGGCGCTTCAGAAAATCGCGTTGGAGGAAACGAGACTAGGCATTCCTCTCTTGTTCGGCCTCGATGTATTGCATGGACATAAAACGATTTTCCCGATTCCGCTCGCCGAAACGGCGGCGTTCGACCCCATCCTTTGGCAGCGCACGGCGCGCGCGGCGTCGATCGAGGCCGCGGAAGACGGCGTCACCCTGACGTTCGCGCCGATGCTGGACATCGCGCGAGATCCGCGCTGGGGGCGAGTCGCGGAAGGTCCGGGCGAGGATACTTTCGTCGGCGCGAAATTCGCCGAGGCGAAAATTCGCGGGTTCCAGGGAGCGAATCTATCCGCGGCGGCGTCGATCGCCGCGACCGCCAAGCATTTCTGCGGGGGCGGCGCGGCTCAGGCGGGACGCGAATACGGGCCGGTCGATGTTTCCGAACGCACCCTGCATGAAGTCTATCTGCCTCCGTTTCGAGCCGCCGTCGACGCTGGCTGCGCGGCGATCATGGCCGCGTTCAACAGCGTCTCCGGCGTTCCGATGGTCGCGCATAGAGGCTTATTGCGCGATTATCTCAGAACCGAACTTGGCTTCGATGGGGTTATCGTCAGCGACTACAACGCCATCGCCGAATTGACTCAGCATGGCGTCGCGGCGGATCTCGTCGAAGCGGCGGCGCTCGCGCTGAGGGCGAGCGTCGACATCGACATGGTGAGCGGCGTCTATGTCAGCTGCTTGCCAAAGGCTCTCGCGCGCGGGCTCGTCGAACTGGAGCAGATAGACGCGGCCGTGCGCCGCGTCCTGAGACTGAAACAAAAGCTTGGACTGTTCGACGATCCCTATCGGCGCGTCACCAGGGCCGA
>JBAWEN010000574.1:0-5551 GCA_049591215.1 Methylocystis sp.
CACAACGCTTATTGATCGGCGCCGCTCGGATGCCCCTCGCGAAAATAATGGAGAACGGATTGCGCCGCGAACACGCCCTCATAGTGCTGATCGCCGCCCTGCAAGGCGCGGGCGGCGTAACGCTCGCGGCCGTGGCGGCCCATGGCGACGCGAGCGCCAGTTTGGCGACCGCGAGCCAGTTTCTGATGGTCCACGCCTGCGCCGGGCTGGCGCTCGCTGCTCTGGCCGCCGCGCTCTCGACGCCGCCGCGCGGGCTGATTTACGCGACATTCGCGCTGCAAGCCGGCGTCACCCTGTTTTCCGCCGACCTTGCGCTGCGCGCGCTCGGCCCCGGAAAGCTTTTTCCCTACGCCGCCCCAATCGGCGGAACCACGACGATTGTGAGCTGGCTCGCCCTCGCGCTCTGGGCGATGATCCGCCTCGCGAAGACCGACCGGGATCGCGGCGGTGAAGGCGGGAAACCGGCCCTTTCCGGCGGAAATCGTAGTCGCCGAATCGGCGAGGATTAGCCTCTTGCGACGCATCGCGCTAAAAAATCCAGAGGAACGCTAGACAAATCGGCCCTTCCGCCGCACGATACGATATGCCCAGTCTGGATCAACCCAGCGCGAAGACTGAGTCCGGTGGCGGCGCGACGGAGGCCAACGACCACGTCAACCCCCTGGGGGGTCTCCGTATTTTGATCGTCGAGGACAATCCCTACATCGCTCTGGCGCTTGAGGAGATGTTGACCGAACACGGCCTCTTGATCGCGGGCGTCGCAAGCACGATCGAACAGGCGCTACGCCTCGCGGCGAGCGCCCAGATTGATCTCGCCTTGCTCGACGTCAACATCGGCGAGCGAAAAATCGATCCCGTAGCCGAGACGCTGACGCGGAGAGGAAAGCCGTTCATATTTACCACGGGCTGCGGCCGCGCCGGTCTTCCCGAGGCCTTTCTTGATCGGCCGATTGTAGAAAAGCCCTTTTATATCGAAGAAATACTGCAAACGCTAAGAAGCGCCCTGGCGTCGGCCAGCGGTGGTTGAGAAACCATTTTCCTTCGAGTTAACCGCGTTTTTCAGCCATCGCCGCAATCCGGCCACGTCGCCGTCTTGCGATAGTCGCGCTATTGCGTTACTTAAATTAATTAAAGTCGCGTCTGATTTTAATTAAAGTCGCGTCTGATTAAGGTGAGTTAACGCCGATGCTAAACACGTCACGATTTAATCGTTACGTTTCCGCCGTCGTGGATTTACGTCTCCGTCCCCACGCTCGTGTCGCCGTTACTTTAGGAGCGGCGATCGTCGTTGTGCTCGGCGCGTTGCTCGCCTTCGACATGCCCGAAAGCCTCGCCAACGGCGGGTTGTTCGAGGAGTTGTTCGGCTCGCCGCATCGTCAGCGCGTGGCCGAACCCTTGTACTACGCCGCGCGAGAGCATGGCTGGCGGATCAGCCGACGCCGTCACGGCCGGCATTACGCGCGTCACGTCAGATACGCGCGCCGCCATTTCCCCGTCGGCGCCCGTCAACTGGCGGCCGCGCATCCGGCGCCGCCGCGGACCGTTGTCTTGGGTCGGCGTTCGGTCTGTGTGCGCACCTGCGACGGCTATTTCTTTCCCGCCGCCGCGCTGAACCGCAATTCGGAAATCTCGTCGCATCAGGCGTCCTGCGACACGCTGTGCCCTGAGGCGGAGACCAAGCTGTTCGTGATGCCCGCCGGGTCCGAAAATATCGACCAGGCCGCCGCGGCGCGCGGCGGCGAACTCTATGGCCAATTGTTGGCCAAGATCAGAGCGTCGGACGCGAAGCCCGCCTCGTGCGGCTGCCATTCGGCCTCCGACAATCCGATCAACTCCAACGCAGTCCTCAACGACCCGACGCTTAGGCCGGGCGACACCGTGGTGACGGCGAATGGCGTGCGGGTGTTCAAGGGCGGCGCCTATCCTTTCAAGAGCAGCGATTTCATGTCATTGGCGGAAACCCACGATCTGCCGATCAAAAAACGCGGCGCGCTCGCCGCGATCGACCGGGTTCTGCAAACGCCGCGAGGTCGGTTCACGCTCGCCGGCGACCATCATCGCGAGCAGCAGGACCGTCGTCGTCGGCAACGCTCCGACCACGTGCCGGGCTTCGCGCCGATCAATTAATCGACGCCAAGCACGGCCGAACAACGGCGCCTTGTTATCGCCGCCCTTGCGCGCAAGATTGAGGCTCAAGTCCCAGCAAGCGCGATTGACGACGCCTCGGAGGCGTTAAAGTCGGCGCGCCATCCATGAAGCACTCATGACCATTCATCCAGGCCCGCCCGGCGAGCAGAGCCCCCTTGCCGGTTCGAGCCCGCGTCAACGTCCCTCTCTGAAAAGGCGGCGCCTGCGCGCCGGACTGATCGGAGCGCTTTGCCTCGCCGCCTTGGCGACGGTCGCCGCTGGTCTGGCGCCCTGGACTTTTTCCAAAACAGCGTTGGTCGACGCGATCTCCGGCGAGATTTACGGCTCCTCCGGGCTATATGTCGCGGTCAAAGGACAAACCACCTTCTCCTTGCTGCCGCGGCCGCGCATTGTCGTGGAGGGAGTCGCCTTAGCCGATCCAAGCGCTTTCGCGATGCTCGAGGCCGAAAGGCTTTCCGGCGACTTGCGCCTGCTTCCTCTGATAACGGGGCGCATCGAGTTTGGCCGCATAACGCTCGCGCGAGCGCTGGTCACGATCGATTTGGGGAAGTCCTCCGGCGCGGCGGCGCTCTCGGCGGCGTCGAAGCCGCGCGCCGCGCCGACGGCGCGATTGGGCGACGTTTCCCTGATTGACGCGACGGTCAGGTTGCGCGACGGCGAGAAGGTCGTCAGCCTGGAAAATCTGTGGGCGTCGCTGGAATCGCGCGGCCCGGCCGCGCCCGCGACGCTCAAAGGCGCTTTCGATTGGCGCGGCGAGCGCATGGAGGGTTTTTTGTGGATCGCCCGTCCCGAGGCGATCCAGCATGGCGACACGACGCCCTTGTCCTTCAGACTCGACGGACCGCCATTGACGATCGAGGCCGAAGGCATGGCGCAGAGCGATGTGAAGCCGCGCTTTGTTGGGCGTTTGAGCGCCTCCGCGCCGTCGTTGCGGCAAGCCTTCGCGATGTTTGGCCTGTCGCCGCCCCTCCCCGGACCTTTCGACAATTTCAAATTGGCGGCGACCGCCAGTCTGGAGCCGGACTCGATCCAGCTTTCGCAGCTGCGCTTTTCGGCCGACAATAACGACTTCGAGGGCGCGGCGGATCTGCGCCGGGAAGACGAGCGGTTGAACTTCCAGGCCAAGCTCTCAAGCGGCAATTTCTCGCTTAAGCCGATGCTCGCCTATCTGCCATCGCTGTCCAACGGCGACGGACAATGGAGCCGCGAGACCTTCGACCTGCCCGATCTCTCCCGCGCCGACGTCGATCTGCGGCTCTCGGCGGCCCACGCGCGCCTGCCGCGCCTTTCCGTCGATGAAGCGGAATTTAGCCTAGGACTACGCGCTGGCCGACTGGAGCTCGCCCTCGATCGGGCGAAGGCCTACAAAGGTTCTCTAAAGGCCCGCGCGACATTCGCCCCGGGCGCTCAGGACGCGCTGGACATCCACGCGAGCGCTCAAACCACCGGCGTCGACGCGGGCGCCCTGCTTTGGGACGCCATCGCCCGCGAAGACATCGGCGGGTCGCTCGATTCCAGCGTGACGCTGGACTCCAGCGGCGACAGCATGGCCGCCCTGACTCGCGGGCTTAACGGACGCGCGAGTTTCACGCTGTCCCAGGGCGCCATCGCCGGCGTCGACTTCGAGCGGGCGCTCAGTCGTCTCGACAAGCGGCCACTTTCTAGCCCCATCGACATTCGCTCGGGACGCTCCAGCGTGGAAAAAGCCTCGGCGACGATCAAAATCGTCGCCGGCGTGGCGGAGTTCGAGAATGGCGAAGCCTTCGGGCCAGGCTTCGCTCTTGCTTTCGCGGGTTCGACACGCGTGTCCGACCGCGGCTTGGCCTTGCGAGCCCGCGCCATCGAAGCGGACGCCAATGGCGCGCCGCGCCAAGGCGCTCGCGAGATCGGCTTCGATCTTGTCGGTTCTTGGGACGAGCCGAACCTCGCGCTCGACGCCAAGGCGCTGATCCGCCGCTCCGGCGCGGCGGCGTCGCTGCTCCCGCTCCCGGCGAGCCCGGAGGACGGGGCTAAGGGGCGGTGATGGGGCGCGTTCACGCCGCCCGCGCCGCCACCGCCTTGAGATAAAACCCGCGCGCTGGCGGCATGGGGGCGCCGCGCGGGGCGAAGACGTCGCGGTTCAAAAAATGCCCGGTGAGCCGAAAGGCCGCGTCGAGTTCGGCCTCGTCGGGACTAGCAGAGAAGTCGCCGTCTTGCAGAAAGGCGGGATAGCGCAGCAGCCGCTCGCGCCAGGGCTCTCCCGCGTCACGCGAGACAGCGCGACCGGATTTCGGCGAGACATAGGCGAGATTCTCGCGCGCGCCGGTCAGCGCGCAGGCGCTGAGATCAAGACCAAAGCCCAGCGCGCCCAGCATCGCGATCTCGAACCGCGCCAGCAGCGCCGGCGCGTGATCCCTGGAGCCGAGCCGATCCGCGATCAGCCGCGCCATCTCATGGATTTCGGCGTGCGGATCGCGCTCGGGCAGCAGCCGCAGCAGCGCGCAGAGGAAAGCCACGCCGTGCAAGGCGTATCCATGTTCGATCAACCGCGCCGCGCGCGATTGCAGCGGCTCGACGAGATAGGCTCCGAGCTGGCTGTCGAGCCGCGCCCGCCAATCGGCGACAACCTGATTGCCCGGCTGAAGCACGGCGCGCAGCGCGCTTCCCTTGCCGCCGCGGACGAGGCCGAGGTGGCGCCCGTGCTCCCTGGTCATCAATTCGAGAACAACGGAGGTCTCGCCGTGCCCGCGCACGCCAATCACCAGACCTTCGTCCCGCCATTGCATGCGCTGCTCAAGCCTCGGAGAGGTTCATATCCGGCTTATATTCGGCGTCGTCCACGTCCTTGGTCAAGGCCTGACCGCAGATCACCCTGCCCTTGGCGGAGTCGAACGTCAGCGTTGGCGAACCATAGAGTTGCCAGCCCTTGCTCAGCGCCTGGGTGACGCGATGACAGAAGGACGCATCGTCCGGCCCGGTCAGATAGCGATAAACAGTCAAACTCTTTCGCGCGTCGGAAGACATTTCCTCACACCCATCCTGGCTCGTCGTTTGGCGAATCCACGCGCGCGAGACCGGCATGTTATCCGCTTCTCCCCTACTCGTCCCTAGGAAACTCAAGCCGCATCTCGCGGTAGCGTTCGGGATCGTCCGCCCAGTTTTCGCGCACCTTCACGAACAGAAAGAGATGAATCTTCTGCTCCGCCGCCTCGGCGATTTCCTTGCGCGCGGCCTGGCCGATGGCCTTGATGGTGCGGCCGCCTTCGCCGATCACGATCTTCTTTTGTCCATCGCGCGCGACGAAAATCGTCTGCTCGATGCGGGCCGAGCCGTCCTTCTGATTGGTCCAGGAAAAGGTCTCGACGGTGGATTGATAGGGGAGTTCGTCGTGCAGCCGTTCGAACAGTTTTTCGCGCGTGATTTC
>JBAWEN010000575.1:0-3679 GCA_049591215.1 Methylocystis sp.
GCCGGCCGCCGCGAGCCGAACCCGCCGCGCGATGCTCGCGCGGATCGCGCGCCGCCGCTGGTCGACATGACCTGCGAGAGACTCTATCGCCAATATGCGATGCCGCGCTCGCGCTCCGCCTCGCGCCGGCCGTCCCGCCCGTGGAAATGGATTGTCGGCGCGGCCGCGGGCGGAGCCTCGATCGCCGCCGCGATCACTCTCGTTTGGGCGGTCGGAGCGGCGAGGTTGGACGACGGCGCGACCAGCCAGCGCGCTTTGGCCGACGCCGTTGGCGCGTTGCAGCACAAGGTCGCCACGCTCGAATCCTCCGTCGCCAAAAAACCCGCCGACAAAGCCGCCGCCGCCGTGAGCGCCGCGCAGCTTCGCGCCGCCATCGGGCAGCTCGAAGCGCGGCTCGACGCCGGCGCGGGCAAGACCTCCACCAAGCTGACGCAATTCGCCTCGCAACTCGAAAAGCTCGACGCGCAGAGCGCGCGGGAAAGCGCCGCCAAGCTCTCCGAAATCACCGAACGGCTCGACCGGCTTCATCATCAGATCGCCACGATCTCCATGGACACGACGGGCTCGATTCCAAAGCCCGCGCCCGCCGCCGCGCCGCTGCTCCCGTTTCACACGACCGCCGCCGTCTCGCCGCCCCGGGAGATACGGGCCAAGGAAACACAGGCTTACCACGCGGAGCCGCCGCGCCCGCTTGACAATTGGGTTCTGCGCGGCGTCCACGACGGAACGGCGCTGGTCGAGGGAGCGCAAGGCCTGCGCGAGGTCTCGCCCGGCAGCGTCCTGCCCGGCGCGGGACGGGTGAAATCCATCGAACGGCATGGCGCCAACTGGGTCGTGATCACCACGGCGGGAGTCATCGACCGCGAGGATTAGGCCTCGGATTGGCGCGAGCGTAATCGCGCATGAGGCGCGCATTTTCGCGCATGGAGGCGCGCGGGGACGCGAGAGCGGCCGGCGCCTCGGGAGACGCCCGCGTCTCGCGATAAACAGCAGCACACGCTGGCGACCCCGCCGCGAAAAATGGACAGGCTCCGCGCCAAAGAGGCCAAGCTCCAGGCGCCGCTCGACGACCGCGAACCCTACACAATCGATCCGGCTAAATTTGGGCGCGCCGCGACCACGCTCGCCGCCGCCCGCCTTGTATAGGGTAGGGGCCTATGTTATATGAGGGCATGACACATACTGTCCGTGATAAACAAAAGCTGCTGGCGCGCGTGCGCCGTATCCGAGGGCAAGTCGAAGCCATCGAGCGGGCGCTAGACGGCGAGGCCGGCTGCGAACAAGTCATGCATCTCATCGCCGGCGTGCGAGGGGCGACGGCCGGTCTGATGGCCGAGGTCGTCGAGGATCATGTGCGCACCCATCTGGTCGACGCCGAGAAATACCCGAACGCTCTAAATGCCGAAGCGGCGGAGCAACTCCTCGAAGTTGTCCGCGCCTACCTGAAATGAGGGCCGCGATGAATGAGAGCGACGCCTTTTCGACTTTCCATGGACATGTGTTTCTTGGCGAGGGACACGAAAAAAGCGAGCGCAAGACCTGGGCCGTAATCTGGCTCTGCGGGGCCATGATGATCGCGGAAATCGTCGGCGGCCTGCTGTTCGGCTCCATCGCGCTCGTCGCCGACGGGCTGCATATGAGCACGCACGCCGGCGCGCTTTTGCTCGCGGCGCTCGCCTACACCTACGCCCGAAAGCACGCCGACGATCCCAGTTTCACCTTCGGCACGGGCAAGTTCGGCGACCTCGCCGGCTTCACCAGCGCGATCATCCTCGCGATGATCGCATTGCTGATCGGCTACGAATCCGTAACCCGTATTTTCGCGCCGGTGGCGATCCACTTCCGCGAGGCGATCCCGATCGCCTGCCTTGGCCTGGCCGTGAACATAGCGAGCGCATGGCTCCTGAGCGGCGGCGGCCATCATCACGGGCGCGGACATGGGCATGGACACGAAGGACATGACCATGACGAGGCGCGCCACATCACGACCGGAGCCGGAGGCCTCACGCTGGAAATATTCGAGGACGGTGTTCCGCCGCGCTTTCGGTTGCGGTGGGACGCGGGCGAGGTTTTGGAAGCGCGCGCCGTCAAAATTGAAACGGCGCGGCCGGATGGCTCCTCGGAGCGATTCACGATGGTGGATCGCGGCGGCTATATGGAGTCGATCGAGGAAATTCCAGAACCGCATGCTTTCACGGCGAATCTAAGCATTGGCGGCGAAAGTTACGCCGTCGAGTTCGTCGAGCACGAACATGGCAAGGAAACCATGCATCGCGACAATAACATGCGCGCCGCCGTCATCCACGTCGTCGCCGACGCCGCGGTGTCGGTTCTCGTCATCATAGGCCTGCTGCTCGCCCGCGCTTTCGGCTGGCTCTGGATGGACCCGCTCGCCGGCATTGTCGGTTCTGTCGTCATCGCAAGCTGGTCCTACGGCCTGATCCGGGACACCGGCGCGATCCTGCTCGACATGAATCCCGACCGGCACATGGCGGCAAATCTACGCCAGGCCATCGAAAGCGACAACGACGAACTCGCCGATCTCCATCTCTGGCGCTTGGGGCCGGGACATTTGGGGGCGATCGTTTCGGTCGTCACGACACAGCCGCGGGAGGCCGACTATTATCGCGCGCGGCTCGCCCGCTTCAAATCGCTGTCACATCTGACCATCGAGGTTTCGCGTAAAAGTTGAAACACGCGCGCGGAGACTTGCGATATACTATTTCATTTCGTCCAGCGCTTGCCGCATCGGCGCCTCGGACGCCCTGATGAAGCCCGCGAAGGGCTGCTCCATGTCAAGGATCAAATTCACCGCGACCGCCATGGAAAATGAGCTGATAAGCATGGCGGCGACGACGGTCATATTGAGCGGCGCGAAGATCGCGTAGCTCAGGAACAGCATGCTGACCCAAAATATGACCACGACCACGAAGGGTCTTGGCGTTGGGCTGTCTTGCTGGACTACGAGCAGGCGACTGGTTTGCTGCAGTTCCCCGACGAGCTTTAGCGCATTGCTTCGCCCCTCGCGTTGAACTTCCGTTCGCGGCGTCATTGCTCGCAGCCATTGCTGAACGCCATCGAGCATTTGGACGCCCTGCGCGTCGTGCATCGCCGGCTTGGCGTCGCCATCCTTGGGCCAGGTCAGCCCGAGTTTTCGCGCGGTATAATTACGCAAAAGATCGCGCGCCTGCGTCGCGTCCGAGTCGAAATGCATGAGTTCGCGGTCGAGCAGCGTGAGATTGGCGGCGAATTGCTCGACCTCCCGGTTCCTCAAGTCGAAATTGGCTTTGGAATCAGCGATCAGCAGGCCCATCACCAGCGCCGATAAAATGCCGATGACGGTCATCAACTTCTGCACCGCTCTGCGCGTCGGATCGCTTCGTCGCTCCTCGCTCAGACAATGGCCAAGAAAAAGCCCAAGCGACGCCGCGCCAAAAATGCAGCCAAAGGCGATCAGACCTATTCCGGTAAACATTCGGATTCTCTTTGTGCGGCGGCGCTATCCGCGTCCAAACTAAATCTGCCGCGTAGCCGGGTGTTTGGCAACCGGGGACGGCGCGTGGCGGGCGGCGGTGTCGGCTCTTGCGTGAGATGACGTCAGAA
This sequence comes from Methylocystis sp., assembly GCA_049591215.1. Classification (GTDB taxonomy): domain Bacteria; phylum Pseudomonadota; class Alphaproteobacteria; order Rhizobiales; family Beijerinckiaceae; genus Methylocystis. Next base: position 3,604 of record JBAWEN010000575.1, read on the forward strand.
GCGAGACTAGATGAAGATTTTCGGGGGTTCGAGTCGTCGGCTTGACGCAAAACTATGCTCAGAGAAAGCCTATGAG
>JBAWEN010000576.1:0-3778 GCA_049591215.1 Methylocystis sp.
GGCGCGGCGACGCGGCCCAATTCGCCGGCGATGCGCCAAAGACGCTGCACGAATCGCCAGGCGCCCTGCGCGCCCTCGTCGGACCAGATCACGTCGCGGTCCGGCGGCGAATCCGACAGCACGAACAGCCGCGCCGTGTCGGCGCCGTAGCTCGCGATGATGTCGTCGGGGTCGACGGTGTTCTTCTTCGACTTCGACATTTTTTCGATCGGGCCGATGACGATTTCCAGATTGTCCTCGATCAAAAAGGCGCGGCGGCCGTTGTCGCCGACCTCGATGCGGATGTCGGCGGGCGAGACCCAGCCATCGGGGCCTTTATAGGTCTCATGCACCACCATGCCCTGAGTGAAGAGGCCGGCGAAGGGCTCGGCCAGCGCGCCGTGGCCAGAATCCCTCATCGCCCGCGCGAAGAAGCGCGAATACAGGAGGTGCAGGATCGCGTGCTCGATGCCGCCGATATATTGATCGACCGGCAGCCAGCGGGCGAGCGCCTCCATCGATGCGGGCGCCGTCTCGTTGTGTGGGTCTGTGAAGCGCGCGTAATACCAGGACGAATCGACAAAGGTGTCCATCGTGTCGGTTTCGCGCCGCGCCGGCTTGCCGCAGGTCGGGCAAGCGACGTGCTTCCACGTCGGATGGCGGTCGAGCGGATTGCCGGGCTGATCGAAGGTCACGTCTTCCGGCAGCTTCACGGGCAAGTCCGCCGCCGGCACGGGAACGACGCCGCAGCTCTCGCAATGGATGATCGGAATCGGGCAGCCCCAGTAGCGCTGGCGCGAGACGCCCCAGTCGCGCAGCTTGTAATTGACCTTGCGGCGGCCCTGGGGCGCGCCGAACAGCTCCGTCTGCTCCAGCCGGCTCGCCGCCGCCTCCTTGGCCTCCACCACGGTGAGACCGTCGAGAAAGCGCGAATTGACCAGCCGGCCCTCGCCGTCATGGGCCGTGTCGGTGATCTCGAGCGTCGCGGGATCGACGCCGTCCGGGCACACCACCGGCGTCGCGCCGAGGCCGTATTTATTGGCGAAGTCGAGGTCGCGCTGGTCATGCGCCGGACAGCCGAAAATCGCGCCGGTCCCGTAATCCATCAGCACGAAATTGGCGACATAGACCGGCAGCAGCCATGTGTCGTCGAAGGGGTGAACGACCTTGAGTCCGGTGTCGAAGCCCTTCTTGTCAGCCGTCTCGATCGCCGCGACCGACGTGCCCATCTGATGGCATTCCTCGATAAAGGCTCTTAGCGCGGGATCGCCGGCGGCGAGGCTTTGCGCGAGCGGATGATCCGCCGCGACGGCGACGAATTTCGCGCCGAACAGCGTGTCGGCGCGGGTCGTGAACACCTCGACCTCGCGCGCCTCGCCCGCCGGCGCGTCGAGCGCGAATCGCAGCAACAAACCTTCCGAGCGGCCGATCCAGTTGCGCTGCATCAGCCGCACCTTGTCGGGCCAGCGCTCCAGCGTATCGAGTCCGGTCAGCAACTCCTCGGCGTAATCGGTGATCTTGAAGAACCATTGCGTCAGTTCGCGCTGCTCGACGAGCGCGCCGGAGCGCCAGCCGCGCCCGTCGATCACCTGCTCATTGGCGAGCACGGTATGATCGACAGGATCCCAATTCACCTTGGACTGTTTGCGAACGACAATCCCTGCCTTGAGGAAATCCAGAAACAACTGCTGCTGGCGGCCGTAATAGGCGGGATCGCAGGTGGCGATTTCGCGCGACCAGTCGAGCGAAAGGCCGAGCGATTTCAGTTGCGCGCGCATCGCCGCTATATTGGCGTAGGTCCATTCGGCCGGATGGCGCTTGCCCTGCATGGCGGCGTTTTCGGCGGGAAGGCCGAAGGCGTCCCAGCCCATCGGATGCAGCACGTCGGCGCCCTTGGCGCGCATGAACCGCGCGATCACGTCGCCCATGGAATAGTTGCGCACGTGGCCCATGTGGATGCGTCCCGAAGGATAGGGAAACATCTCCAGCACGTAATATTTCGGCTTTTCGGGCGCGCCATCGTCCAGGGTCGCGCCGGCTTTAAAGACCTCCGCGTCCTCCCAGATTTTGCGCCACTTGGGCTCGGTCACCGCGAAATTATAGCGTTCGGCTCTCATGATTCTGGCTTTTATCCGGCGTGAAGGGTTTTGTTTGTAATGCCGGGCGGGCGGGAGCTTGTCAAAGGCTGGCGCGAAACTGTGTCGGCGAGGCCTGGGTCGATTCGGCGCGCTCTTAGAAGGGCGCCTCGGCGATGTGCCACAGCGCTCCCGAAGGATCGAAGACGAAGCCGACCTTCAGTTTCCACGGCTGCATGGCGGGCGGGCGCGGCGGCTTGACCGCGAATTCGGCGACGAGACTATCGGCGTCGATTCGCCGCCACCAAGCGTCGACGTCGCGAACGAGCAACTGAATCATCTGATTCTCCGCCGCTTCGCCCGCATGAGAATTCTGGAGAATGAAGCTGAAGCCTTCGATCTTCAAAAAGGCGACGGACTCGTCCTCGAAGGTGAGCTCAAATCCGAGCGCGCGATAGAAACGCTTGGAAAGCTGAAAATCCCTCGCGGGCACGAACGGCCGAAGCGCCAGGATTTGATCGACCGACATTTTGCCTCCGCCAGGGGATTTCGCGCGCCATCGAGAGTTCGTGGAACATGATATGGGCGCCGCCGGCAAGCGCTAGGCGCCCGGCTGCGTAAAAATTACGCTGCTGCCCCAAAAAACTCTTGTCATCGGTCAAAATGCGCGTATCTACAGAGTTGCCCAAATCGCACGTGCCTGTGGTCGTGTGTCGGTTGGTGGGGATCCGGACAAGAGGCCGGTTAACCGCCCTGTAGAAAAGACCGGCAGCCGGAGGCGAACCGGCGAACTCCGTTTCAGCGGAGGATCGCGACTTAAAGCAACGACGGACCGGGCTTTTTCGTCTCTGTCGGCCCTCCAAAGGTCGGCTCACCGAAGAGGCTTGTCTTTCTTGCCGGGCGTGCGGACGGGACCAAACCCCCTTCCAAACGATGGCTATCCAGATGACCGTTGTGCGCGTCATGCGCATTTCTGTCTTCATTGGATCGCCGACGGCGCATCACCGGATCGGAGTCGCGCGACATAGCGCGCGGCGTCGATCTTGAGGATCGCGGACTTACAACGTTCGTCGCGTCTCCAACGCGCGCGGGCGAAGGACGTCTGCTGTCCACCGAAGCCTGTCTCTTGGCGCGGCTTGGCCCGCGCCCTTCGTTGGGGGATGCCGCGATGACCGATCGAATCCAGGAATTTCTGCGCGCGCGCCGTCTTGAAGGCCGCGACATTGGCCCGTGCCTCGTCGTCGATCTCGATGTCGTGCGCGACAACTACCGCGCCTTCGCCAAGGCGCTGCCCGACACGCGCGTCTTCTATGCGGTGAAGGCCAATCCCGCGCCGGAGGTGCTCTCCCTGCTGGCGACTCTGGGCTCGTGCTTCGACACGGCTTCGGTCGCCGAGATCGAAATGTCGCTGGCCGCCGGCGCGAGCCCCGACCGAATCAGCTTCGGCAACACGATCAAGAAAGAACGCGACATTGCCCGCGCTTATGCGCTGGGCGTGCGTCTGTTCGCGGTCGATTGCGAGGCCGAGGTCGAAAAGATCGCCCGGGCGGCGCCCGGCTCCAAGGTGTTCTGTCGCATTTTGTGCGACGGCGCCGGGGCCGAATGGCCGCTGTCGCGCAAATTCGGCTGCGCGCCGGAGATGGCGCCGCGGGTGCTGGAGCACGCCCATGCGCTCGGCCTCGCCGCCCACGGCGTGTCGTTCCATGTCGGCTCGCAGCAGCGCA
>JBAWEN010000577.1:0-3567 GCA_049591215.1 Methylocystis sp.
ATTTGGAAGATATTGACAGAACCCGCTCAGGCTCAGCATAGTCCTATACCGGCCCGGCAGCACAGAAAACGCATGCGCATTCTCATCGTCGACGACCATCCCATGGTGATCGAGGGCTGTCGCGGAATGTTATCCGCTCAGCCCGACATCGAAATCCTGGAGGCTCACAATGCCGACGAGGCATTGGAAGCTCATGCTTCCGCGTCGCCCGATGTGGTGGTGCTCGATATCAATCTTCCCGGCGTTTCGGGATTCGAATTGCTGCGGCGGATGCTCAAACGAAATCCGGATTCCAAAATCATCATATTTTCGATGAACGACGATCCGGTGTTCGCCGCACGCTCGATCGAACAGGGCGCCCAAGGATATATTGCGAAGAACGAGGATCCAAAGGCGTTCGTCAAGGCGATAAGAGCGGTGGCGGGCGGCGAGCGCTATCTCTCCAGCGAACTTGCCCTGAAACTGGCGTTCGCGGAACAGAAGCTCGGCGCCAATCCGTTTGATGGGTTGAGCGGACGAGAAGTGGAAATTCTGCGTAATCTCGCCGAAGGAAAGGACATGCTCGAAATCGCTCACCTTTTGAAAGTTTCATATAAAACGGTCGCGAATAATTGCACGCTACTCAAAGCCAAGCTGGGCGCGCGATCGAGAGCCGACCTTATACGCATCGCCGTTGAGAATCGGACTTCGAGTAAGCTGGGCTGATCAGAGGGAGACGTCCGCTTCCCTCGGTAATTAAGCCTCTCCGTTGTTCCGAATGCGCGGGTTCAAGGAGTCTTCTCAACGCTCCCTCCGGGCGATCCGTAACGCGCGCTTAGCTGCATGAGCGCTGCGTCTCGATCCGCGCCGCCGTGGCGCAAGGTGAAGTAAAACTGGCACAACTCGCCGTAGGTTTCCTTGCCGTGCTTCGGGTCCACGACCGACGCAAGTCCCTCAATGAGCGCGGCGGGCTCCTCGGGTTTACCGTCTTCCGCCAGCATTTCTGCAACCTGTGCGGTGCGATTGGCCACCATGCGGTCTGATTCCAAGAAGCGCGTCGCGGCGGTTTGGAATGCCCGCCTAACGCGTTCCTCGGTTGGGTCGTCGGACGAAAACGGGCGCCCGACTCCCTTGCTCGCCAGCCAAATCGCCGGGTCGATGTCGTCGTTTCGTCGAATCCAGGATTGTGGCGTCTTGATATTCGCGTCAACCACGTCACTCGAGCCAATGTCACGGTCTCGCTTGCGATCGTCGCATGCCGTCAACGTGGCGAGGCAGGCGATGGCGAGGAGTATCCGCATCCCGAGACTCATCGAGTTTCTCCCGAACTGGCGTCGGTGAAGACCATCGAGCGAGGGCCGTCGCCCAATTTGAGTGTTGCGATGCGCCGTCCAGTGGCGAGATCGAGAATTGAGAGATCCCCCGAGAACCAATTGGCGACATAGCCTTTGCCATCAATTCCCAGGACCGCTTCGGGATAGCGACCGACTTCGATTGTCCGGATCACCTCGAGCGTATCGGCGTCGATCGCGGATATGTTGTCGCCGTGTTGATTGGTTACGAGTATCCGGTTGCTCGTGCGATCAACGGCGACCCCGTAGGGCGAGCCGCCGACGCGCACGCGAGCCAAGACGGCCTCCTTTGCGGTGTCGATGACGCTTATGTCCCCGCTCCTGACATTGGCGACGAACAGATGTTCACCCGTCGCGTCGAGCGCAAGGGCAAAGGGACCTTCGCCCACTCCAATTTCTGTGAAAGCGCGCATCGATCCGGTTTCGATGACGCTGACGGAGTGGCTTTCGCGGTTCGCGACATATAGCCGGGCGCGCGCTGCGTCCAGCGCCAAACCTGCGGGCTCTCGTCCCACCGGAGTCTCCATGAGCGTTGCGCCCGTCTTCGCGTCGAGCATGCGCACGACGTTCTTCTTCCAGTCTCCGACATAGATGAACCGCCCGACCGAATCGACGGCGACCCCGAATGGCGTGCCGCCAGTGGTCAGTATCTGTGGCGCGCCAAGCTCGCGGGCGTCGAGTTTCGTGATTATGCCGGATTCGGGATGTGTGATGAAGATCCCCCGCCCGTCCCGGGTCGCGGCGATCATCGCGGGTCCCGGCGCGACGCCGATGCGCGCCGTCACCGTTTCACGACGCGTGTCGATCCGGATCAAACTCGCGTCGTCTTGACAGACGACGAACAGCTCTTGAGGAAAGCCAGTCGTCGGAACGAGGATGCCGTGAAGGATCAGGCCGATGGCGAGTCGCGTCGCGCCGCGCATCGATTATTTGCCTTCCACCCTCTTCTTCAATCCCTGAAGTCCCGAGCGTAAGAAGTCGGACATCGCCGTGCGCGCCGCGTCGTCGTTGAGATTTTCCGGCGGCTCGTTGCCGGTGTCGCCGCGGTAAAGCCGACCGTACCATTGCACCTCGCTGCCGCCTCCCGCCGCGGGTTTGATCATGAATGTGACCGAGTAGGAGCTGATCGGCAGGGCCTCGAGATTTGGGTCGGACATGCGATAGGAATATTTGAAAGATGATGGGTCATATTCATCCAGACCCTCCTTCAAAGTCCCGCCCCTGCGTAAAGTGATCTCGCGTTCGGCGCCTGTCGCGTCGCCGCCCCGGGCCCTTACACTCACGACGTCCGGATGCCAATTCGCCAGACCGTCGAATTTGCCGGCGACCGCCCAGACCGCTTTAGGATCGGCTGCGATGACGATCGATTCATCGACCTTGATCGGTGTTGGACCGTGCGCGAGCGCCGGCGAAGCGAGCAAAGCCGCGATTATCGTCCACAAGATTTTCACCAGATTCTCCCTTTTTTGACTTCCGTGCGTTTTGAGCGTGATCAAGTCGAACGGCGGCAAGCCATTCGAAAACTGGCAGGAAGATGTAAAGCGCGATCAGCGCAACGCCAGCGGCGGCTCCGAGGAATGGGCGCAGATCGAGCGCGGCCTCACGGTATCGTGGCGTGGCGGCGGTCTCGAACGCGCGTAAGAGTCGCTCCGCGTCGTCGAGATGGGCGTAAGACAGCCCGGTCTTTTCGGCGAGGGATTGCAGATAAGTTTCTCGTACGGACGAAAGATGTTCGAGGCCCACGGCGACCGCGGCCCCGAAAGGCGCATTACGCGCATTGTAGCCTTCGCGCAGCTCCGCGCCCGCCGGCGGCAGGCCGAAGCGGTTGTCGTGAGGAACATCCTCGACCCCGTAAAAGCCGATTTCGCGTCCGTTATCGTCGTATTTCGGGATCGGCGAGAGTTGGCTTCCCCCAACGCCCACAATCAGCCCACGCACCTCACCGGGACGACCCTCGAAGGGAGGAGGCCCGGAAGGCGGAAGCGGTGGAGCTTCTTGTCCATCGGTCAGGAACAAGAGATCGGTCTTCAATTCGCGCGCCATCTCGATCGCGCGGAAGAGACCCGCCGCGATACGGCTGTCGCCCTCCCAGGCCATGCGCCAATCGAGAGCATGAATCGCGGCTTCAAGCGGCGCGTAATTGGCGCACGTCTCGATCGGCTCAAACAGAAGAAAGGGGCGCCTTTCAGAGAAAACCCCGAGAGCAACGCGCGAAGCGCAAGGAAGCTTTCCGATC
>JBAWEN010000578.1:0-7251 GCA_049591215.1 Methylocystis sp.
CGACAACGCCATGATCCCCTCCCATCCCTTGGATCCGCCCGTGCTCGACGGCTCCGCTTCCGATATGGGGATTCTGGGTATTATATTGAATCCTAGATTGAATCGGCATGCTCGGACAACGCTCTAATGTGCGATAAAATTTCGCTAACAAATTCAGGTAGCCGGGGTTCCCAATTCACTTGGAATAAGGCGCATCCGATAGTCATCCATTCTGTCGCGCCAACGGAATCAATCGGACGCACGCGCTTGATGCCGGGGTCGCCAGCTTCGTCTATAAACGCTATGTAGTGGTGGGGTGGCAAATCGCCGGAGTGAAATTTCATGACCGCGAAAAAGACGCTGGAGCGGGCGAAGAGTCAATCTGACAGTTTCATCGAAGCCGCACGCGAGCTCGGGTGCGACGACGATCCCGCGCACTTCGACGAAATGCTCAAGAAGGTCGCGCGGCATAACGCACCTGGAGATCATAGCAATCGCCCTGGAACCCAACGGGTTGAGCCCCAAGAAAAGACTCCCAAAGAGTGACTGGTTGGCGTTTCCCACGGGAGTTTGGCATAAATTGCTGTTATCTCCACAGACCCTGTTATCACTTTTGATGATGTGACCACCTGTGATCTGCATATAAACGTGTTCACGCTATTTGGCTCTATGTCTAGTTCTGATGGTGATATAGTAGTATTTTCATTGTAGTAATTTCTATTTATATCGGTCATTGATATAATGCACTTGAATACGGCGTTTTTCATCCCAAAAAACAGACTTTTGTTTTTTATTGTGAAATTCGTGTAGAATGGAGACTGAGATGATTGAACCTCCGCGCTCAAATCGGTCGGCCAAGGCGCCCCCAAAAGCTGGTCAATGGAAGCGGTTAAGCCCAAAAGAGCAACGATGCTCCCCGCAATCTTCGCCAATAAGTGACGACTTTGTTCGTGGAGTGGTTTATGGGACGTTTTTGCTGGGGGGATATTTAGCGTGCGCTCTTTTACTGGCGCATTGGCAATGACGTTTTCCCTATGCCGATGAGCGCTGCGCTTTCCGCGTCCCTTCCCCACTTCGTGCCCCTAAGTTGCAATTCCGGGACACGCAACCTACCCGATTCGCCGTGGTTCGCAAACTACATAATTGCCTTTTACTACAGGTCTGCGGGGCCTGATTGAGGCGAACTTGCGCTACGTGTGCCTTGAGGACGCCGCCGACAACCGTCGAGATGCGACTTGTCGAAACCCTGTGCGAACTGGCCTTGGTGTTCGGGGCGCCGTGCCCCCAAGGCCATGCCCCGGACCCGGACTTGGGCGAGTTTGAACGCAGTTGTTCGCTATCAAAGTCTTGAGCGCAGATCGATCCGGGGTTTGTATGATTGACGGCTCCCCTCGGCGTCGCTCGTAGCGTCGCGCTCAGGATACGGGCGGCGTGTCGTCCCAGCGCACGGCGCGAAAATCGAAGCCCGGCGCGACAGCCGATTTGATCACTTGAAAATAGGGGGAAATGTCGAAATCGCGCGGGACGAAAAGGCTGTGGTGACGCACTCGCAATATTTCCTCGACGCATCCTGGGCAATCGATGCTGCTGGCGTCTCGCGTCACGATCTCGGGCAGTATGGGATATTTGATCGACTCGAAGGCCTGAGCGATAAGCGTCGAGCAGATTGCGCGGGTGGGGTCGCCGCTGCCCAGCGCGATCATGCGTCGGCGAAAGCGCGAAGGTACGGGCGGCGTCGGCAGCAGATAGCGCGCTAGGTCGATGACATTGCGCAGATCATAGCGTTGACCGAGCCGCTTTATCGCGTGGCGCGTCACCGCACGGCGATCGTCGTCGTTCAATCCGATCGGGCGGCAGATGCGCGTGTGTTGACCACCGAACATATCTACGCTCACGCTTCGCACGCCCTCGATCACATCCGCCTCGACAAAGCAATGCGCCGGATCGCCACCGGTCTCGGCCAAATGAGAGCCGACATAGAGCGCCGCATGGGACCAGGTCGACTGCGACAGATATTTTATCGCCACGCTCACGCGGCTGTGGCTTTCGACCAGCAGCACATCGGCGGGCTGGAGGTAGGCAAGCAGTTGCTCGGGCCGCGATTCTGGCGCCGCGCCGTGGACATGGGCCGGCTCGGTCAAGAAGCCCGCCAGCAGCCGGCCCAACCCTGATAAAGCGACTGCCATGGCGTTTGAACCCTCCTCTGTCGATGAACGGCGGGACGCTACCGCCGCAGCCGCGATCGTCGAACCGGAAAAATGTTGACTTTCATTGTTCGTCATTTTCGCGCGAAGGGTTACAAAGGAGCTTTGCACGCACTGTGCACGGCAAACGAATGGACGTTTCGAATTCGAGCGAAGTAACGTTTCGACCGCGTGCAACGAGAAAAGGACCAAGCCCTTGCGACTGGCTGACGCTGAGGAAGACTTGGCAGAACTTATGCGCGCGGCGATTGGGGGAAACGCTTCGGCTTACCGAAGCCTTCTCCAGACCCTGACCCCGGTTCTGCGAGGGGTCGCGCGGCGGAACTGCGCGGATCGGATTGGATGGGAGCGAAGCAGAGGACGTAGTGCAAGAAGTGCTTATAGCCTTGCATCTCAAACGGCATACATGGGATCCTGATCGACCGATCGGGTCGTGGATCATGACGATCACGCGCAACAAGCTGATCGATGCGCGGCGCAAGCGTGGTCGATCGACCCATGTCCCGATCGAAGAGATGAACGAAGTATTGAGCATAGGAGGAAGCGAGGATAGCGTGGCCAGGTTCGATATCAATCGGATGCTCGAAAGGTTGGGCGAACGCCAACGCGATCTCTTACGCTCGCTGTCGATAGAAGGCCGTTCCGTGCAAGAAGCAGCGCAGAGGCTCAATATGAGCGAAGGCGCAGTTCGCGTGGCGCTGCATAGAGCCATCAAGGGACTCGCATCTCTATATCGGGAGTTCCCGCAATGAAAACCGACGATCTCGTAAACGTTCTCGTCGCCGATCTTCCGGTCACGACTCCGAGGTTTTCGCACACTCTGACGCGCGCGCTGATCTTGGGCACGCTGATCGCGGCGCTTGTTTTCGTGCTTGGCGTGCACATGCGTCCAGATTTCGCCGCTGCTATCGAGACGCCGCGCGTCTGGCTCAAATTCGCCTTTGGCCTATCGTTGCTCGTTGCGAGCTTCAAACTGACGCAACGTCTTGCGGCTCCAGGCGAGCCCATCGGATTTTGGGGCATAGCGCTCTTGGGCGCGCCGTTAATGCTGGCGCTCGGCGTCGCGACCGAAATGTGGCTTACGCCGGAGTCGAGCTGGAAGATGCGCCTGATCGGTGCCAACGCGCGCTTCTGCCTGCTTCTCATACCAATGCTTGCAACGGCGCCGCTCGCCTGCCTTCTGTTCGCTCTGCGTCGGGGCGCGCCTACGAACCCCGGCGTTGCGGGGGCGGTCGCCGGTCTTCTCGCCGGCGCGGTGGCCGCGACGCTTTACGCCGCGCACTGCCCCGATGACAGTCCGTTTTTCTTGGCGACTTGGTATTCGTTGGCAATCGCGATCGTCTCGCTATCCGGATATGGGGTCGGCTCCCGCGTGTTGCGCTGGTAACTGGCCTAGACCCAACTGTCGTTTCAGTGCGCCGGGAGACCGGCAAGGAGTATGTGGTGCAAGTCCACTGCGATGAAGATTTAGCGAACCGCATCGGCCCCGAGCCGTGCGCTGTCCTCCGTGAGGAGGCTGGCAAAGCGTCGGCAGGGGAGCGCATAGGCCAGCCATTGGTGCGCCAGGCGAAGCTGGCGCGATCCAGCCGGTGAAAGTCCGGCCCGGGTAAGGGGTAGCGCCAGCCCGGTAGTGCGTGTTGCGTCGTGGAAGGTGACAGACCACGGCGAAGCGGACACAGCAAGTGTGTGGGGTGTGGGAATGAGCCACGAAATGGCCAATACGCAGGGGCCGAGACGGTCAATGGCGGCGTCGAAGGCAATATTTGCGGCGCCACTATGCGAGGTGCCGTCGCCCTGCCGGGGTCTGAGGCCACATCACGTACACAAGGATCGCGTTGGAACCTGGGAGACCTCATGCCGCCCGAAATCGCATTTGCGACTCCGGTCCGCGACAAGAAGTCGAGGAGACGAAGCTGTCGGGAAGGGGGGAGGAGTCGGACGGCTGCGTATTACCTATGAAGCCTCGAACAAAGCCGATGACAAATCGGCGGCGGAGAGTGTGGAGGCAAGGCGGCCGGTCGGAAGAAGGACGAGCAGCGACGCATGGTCCGGACTCAGCGCCGGGTTTAGCGTGTGACCGAAGTGGTGAGCCTACGTGGCCAACCTACCTGGGCTTCAAATCCCTGACGATTGATTGCGTCCGACTTCCAACAGGAGCCCGGTGCGGAAAGCCGCACGCCGGGATCTGTGGGAGAGGCGCTGAGCAATCAGCGCCTCTCCCCGACAGCCGCGAAAGGATGTCTATTCCGGGCGCCGACGCCGTCGACACAGCGGAAGGCGAAACAGGCGGGGCGCGCCATCGCGAGCGCCTCATCTGGCCCGGCGTGGTCGGAGACCTTGGCATGTGTGGACGCCCCTTGTGCGGGAACCGGGAGACCTCGCGTTCGACCAGGCGGCTTCGCCGCCGAACCAGCAACGACGGCGCGCTCATCCTCGGCGCGTAAATCGGCTCGCAGGTCTCCTCGACGAAAGCGTCGAAGCCAGCTTCGCCCAAAAGATTCTGGAGACGGTCATAAAGCACATGGCCCGGCGAATGCGCGGAATCTTCGCCCATGTCATCATGAGCTCGCCCTGGACGTCGCCCTCACGCCTCATCGCCATCGTCGCAGCCCGCCAAGAATCTTCCTTCGTCAGACAGAATTTGGCAGCGGCGACTTCGTCAGCACGCCGTTACTTCGTTGGACGCCGTTTATTTGTTACCCCGCGCCCACGCGAAACGGGGAGCGTTTGTTCTATCCATATTTTGACCGCGCGATATTACGAAGCGCTGTGGCGTGTAACAACGACGTCCCGCCGCCCGAAGAAAGCATTGTGAGCCGCTTTCGTGCTCACGTTTTCTTCGAGGAGAAAAGCAATGGATCGTCGTTCCGTGAATCTTGTGCTGGCGGGTTCGCTTACCACCGCTTTGTCTCTCCTAGCAGCTTCGGCCTCGACGCAGGCCGCCGCAGAACAGGAAAAATGCTTCGGCGTCGCTCTGGCAGGCAAGAATGATTGTGCGGCTGGCGCGGGCACGACCTGCGCCGGAACGTCTCACGCCAACTATCAGGGCAATGCATGGAAATATGTCGCCAAAGGAACATGCACCTCGATCAAGACGCCGAAAGGGAATGGTTCTTTGACAGAAATTTCCGGCTCCCACAGCGGCGGCTAAATCTTCCAAAATGGAATCCGAACCATGAGACCCAGCGCAGGAATAGGATTCAAGGCCGAGCATTGCGGTGATGCAGTGGGAAGTATTGCGAGCGGTCTCTGGTTCGAAGTGCATGCGGAGAACTACATGGTCGAGGGCGGCCCTAGGCTTGCTATGCTAGAGACATTGAGAAGCGCCCATCCAGTGTCCCTGCATGGCGTCGGTTTGTCTCTTGCCGCCGACGCCGACCCAGACATGCGCCACGTCGCGCGACTGAAGATGCTTGTGGACCGCTTCGAACCCTTCGTCGTCTCCGAGCATCTAGCATGGTCGGCCTGGCGAGGAGTTTACAACCCGGGTCTTCTGCCATTTCCCCGCACCCGCTCGGCGCTTGATCGGGTCGTGGCGAATGTCATGCGCGTCCAGGAGGCGTTAGGTCGCGCCATTCTCATAGAAAATCCAGCGCTTTATATGCCGCTCGATGGGCACGAGCTGACTGAATTCGAATTTCTAGACGAACTCGTTCGCCAGTCCGGGTGCGGTCTACTAATCGATGTCAATAATGTGTATGTCAGCGCCAACAATCTTGGTTTCAGCGCACAGGCGTATCTTGAATCGATTTCAGGCGCCGCCATCGGCGAAATTCATCTGGCGGGCTACGCGGCGGAAATGCGTTACGGCGAAAGCCTCCTGATCGACACCCACGACGCGCCGGTTTGTGAAGCGGTCTGGGGTCTCTATGAAGGATTGATCGATAGGGTCGGACCAAAGCCCACTCTGATCGAGCGTGACGACAATATTCCCCTCTTTGCTGAGTTGCGGCGAGAGCGTGATCGCGCTCACGCTCTTTTGACTTCGGCCGCATCACTTGAATGTCGCGAGGCGGCCCATGTTTGACCTCGCCGCCTTTCAGGATCAGTTTTCCGAGGCTCTCCACCACAGCGGCGATTTGACCGGAAACGGAGACGCCAAAGCTCTGCGGATTGGTCTCAGCGTTCACCGCAATACGGTCTACAAGGCTTTGATCGACGCGCTTCGCGCCAACTACCCGACCGTCGAACGGCTCGCGGGCGACGAGTGGTTCAAGGCCAGCGCTTATGCGTTTTTGGCGGAGAACCTTCCCGAAGAGGCTTCTTTGAGCGCATTTGGCGTGACCTATCCGGATTTTCTGGCCACGCTCCCCGCTACCGCGGATTTGCCCTATCTGCCCGGAGTCGCCCGCCTGGACCGGTTCTGGACCGAGGCGCATATCGCGGCGGATGCGGATGTTCTGTCGCCGGCGGCGCTGGCCGGCATTCCTTCCGACTCTCTGTTCGATTTAAAGTTTCGCTTGCACCCCAGCGCGCGGCTCCGATGGTTCGCGCAACCCTCGCCTTCGATCTGGCGGCTGAACAGGCCGCCGTCGCCGGTGCCGGCGCCAGATCGACTCGATGTCGAGTGGGTCGCCGAAGGCGCCCTGGTCGCCAGACCGCGCGGCGAGGTGGTCATGCTGATGCTCGACGCTGCGAGTTTCGCCTTCCTCGGAAAGTGCCTTGCCGGCGCGACTCTCGGCCAAGCCGCGACCAGGGCTTTCGAGATCGATTCCGCGGCTGACCTAAAGACTCGGATCGCTCAATTCATCACTTTCGGCGCGTTCATGCCGATTGTCGTTCCTGGCTCGAATCAAAGGGAAGACCACGAATGACCTCCATCGCCGATTGGCTGAGAAAAACGTTTGCGACCGTCGTCGACCTCGCCGAGACATTGACGCCGGACTGGCTTCCGCCATTCATTGCTCGCCTCGGTATCGCCGCGGTCTTCTTTCAATCCGGACGCACAAAAGTGGAGGGCCTGCTAACCATCACGCCCAGCGCCTATCAGCTCTTTGAAGAGGAATACAAACTGCCTCTACTGTCGCCGCATGTCGCCGCACATCTGGCAACTTACGCTGAGCATCTG
>JBAWEN010000579.1:0-1652 GCA_049591215.1 Methylocystis sp.
CGCCGGCGCCGCGTTTGCTTTATCGCCTTGCCGGCCCGCCGCCCAAGCGCATGACGCCAACCCGCGCCCGCGCGCTGGCGGCGGCCGAAGGCGGGTTGGCCTTCACCAAAAGGGCGCTAATGGAGGCGGCCGGCTGTGGGGCTTCCGTCATCGACGCGCTGGTCGACGAGGGCGCGCTGGAGACGCTGACGGCCCCGCCGCCGCCGGTGTGCGGCGCGCTCGACCCCTCGTTTTGCCCGCCCGTTCTCGAAGCCGAACAACAACTCGCGGCGAACGCGCTATTGAGCGCGGTGACGGCGCGTGGCTATCGCCCCTTTTTGCTCGAAGGCGTCACGGGCTCCGGCAAGACCGAGGTTTATTTCGAGGCTGTCGCCGCGGCTTTGCGGGCCGGTGGGCAGGCGCTGGTGTTGATGCCGGAAATCGCGCTGACCAGTCAATTTCTGGAGCGTTTTTCGGCGCGGTTCGGAGCGCGCCCGGCCGAATGGCATTCCGGCGTGTCGGAAAGGAAGCGCGCCCGCATCTGGCGCGCGGCGGCGGAGGGCGAGGCGCGGGTCGTTGTCGGCGCGCGCTCGGCTTTGTTCCTGCCGTTTCGCGATCTGCGGCTCATCGTCGTCGATGAGGAGCATGAGGGCGCCTATAAGCAGGAGGATGGCGTCAACTATCACGCCCGCGACATGGCGGTGGTGCGGGCGCGCATCGAGGGCGCGACGCTCGTGCTCGCATCGGCGACGCCCTCGATCGAGACGCGCGTCAACGCCGCCAGCGGCCGCTATGCGCATCTGCGCCTAAAGGCGCGCGCCGGCGCGCGAGCAATGCCGCGGCTGGAGGCCATCGACATGCGCGTCGAGGGGCCGCCGAAAAACCGTTGGATCGCGCCTCGCCTCGCTCTCACGGTGGGCGAAACCATCGCGCGCGGCGAACAGGCGCTGCTGTTTCTCAACCGGCGCGGCTATGCGCCGCTGACGCTGTGCCGCCATTGCGGCCACAGATTCCGCTGCTCCGATTGCGACGCATGGCTGGTCGAGCATCGCTTCCGCCGCGCGCTGATCTGCCATCATTGCGGCCATATGGAGCCGCGCCCGCATGTCTGCCCGGAATGCGAGGCGGAAGACGCGCTGGCGGCCTGTGGCCCCGGCGTCGAGCGTCTCGCGGAAGAGGCGGCGGGGCTGTTTCCAGACGCGCGCGTGCTCGTGCTGTCGTCGGATTTTCCCGGCGGCGCCGAGCGGTTGCGGCGCGAATTGGATGAGATCGCCAAGGGCTCGTTCGATCTCGTCATCGGCACGCAGCTCGTCGCCAAGGGTCATAATTTTCCCTTTCTGACGCTGGTCGGCGTCGTCGACGCGGATCTCGGCTTAGGCAGCGGCGATCCGCGCGCGGCGGAGCGGACGTTTCAATTGCTGGCGCAAGTGACCGGGCGCGCCGGGCGCGGCGACCAGCCGGGCAGGGCGCTGATCCAGACCTATCGGCCCGAGCATCCCGTCATTTCCGCGCTGCTTTCCGGCGACGCCGAGGAGTTTTACGCGCAAGAAACGAGTCTGCGCCAGCGCGCCGGCCTGCCGCCGTTCGGGCGTCTCGCGGCGCTGATCGTTTCGGCCAAGGACGCCGCGCTCGCCGAGACCCATGCGCGCGCGCTGGCCCGCGCGGCGCATGGC
>JBAWEN010000580.1:0-1558 GCA_049591215.1 Methylocystis sp.
CCGATCGGGTAGGTCGTGTCGGCGTAGGGCAGATAGCTGTTGTTGCCGCCGTTGGACGACCAGCCGCCGCCGATGTTCAAGCCGGCATAGAAGCCGGTCCACAGCGGCGGGGGCGGCGGCGGCGGAATATAGACCGGCGCTTCCTTGCGCGACGGAAGATCGGCGGCGAAAGCCGAGCCCGCGGCGAGCGCCAACGCAATCGCGGTGCTGGCCAATAGATTTTTCATTTGGAACGCTCCTCTAAGGCTAATCGGCCTTTACCCGTTGCAGACGACACGATTATCGTTGCGGTAATCATACGCGTCGAAGCGCGCTGATCAAGCAAAACCATCGCATTGGGCGCTGGAATGGCCCCGCCATTATGTCTTTCGGTTAACCGTAGCTTAACGTAAAAACTATCCGCAACGCACTCTTAATGAATTCAGGTAACGAATTCTTAATAAGCAGCCGCGTTACTCCAACAGAGCCTGCATCTCGAACGCGCCGACGTCGGTCACGATGGTGAACGTCGCCGCGACCCCGCTTTGTCGCGGCTTGGCCGCGCCGCAACAGCTCGAAACCAGCGTCAGATCGAAGCCCTCGCCGTCCGCCGACCGCGCGCTGTCCAAAAACAGCGGCTCGGGCGCCTCGGCGAAAAGATCTCGCGCTTTCCCCTGCCCCAGATACGTCAGACGCCAGGCGTTCGGCTTGTCCTCGCGCCGCGTCAGCGCGAACAGGCTCTTGGCCTCGGCGGGGGCGGTTTTTTTTGGGACCAGCGCCAGGGCTTGCGCGATCTGTCCGGCGAATGGCGACGCGCCGCTTGCCGGGAAAGGCAGCGAGAGCCGCGCCCGCGCGGGCAGGCAGATTTTGCCGCAAGCGGCGTAATCCAGCGCCAGATCGAGCACGACCGGCGCCTTGGGGTCGCGCGGCGCGACGCGCAGCGGAAAGGTCACATTGGCGTCGTAGCCGGCGACGATGCTTCCCGCCTCGTCCATATGCTTGGGACCGGGGTAAAGCACCTCGACCGAGGCGACATTGACGGAGCGCGAAAAATCGAACACCGGAGGCGATCCGGCGTCGCCGGGCTGGCGCCAATAGGTGACGGTATTGGGATCAAGGTCGATCTCGACCCCTGCCGCGTAAGACCCGTCTTTGTCCTGCCCGCCGGCCAGAAGCCGCGCCGAGGAAGTCCGCGCTTTGTCAAACGCCGAGGCGAAGAGACCCTCCGCGCCAAACGCCGCGAGCGATGGCAAGACGCCCAGGAAAGCGGCCAGAAGGACGCAAGGAAGCGATTTCGCGCGGCTTTGCTCGAGCATCTGGAAGGCCCTGATAAAATTTTGTCTTTCGCCTTCGCGGCGTCGCTTGTCGGCGGCGCGGAGCGAGCGTAGCATGATGCTATGAGCGCGACCCGAAAGAAGCAAGGCTCCGCCGCAGCCGGCGCGAAAGCCGCCCCGAAACAACGCTTGTTCCTTGATGGGCAGTTGCTTGTCGCCATGCCCGGCATGGCGGACGAGCGTTTCGCGCGCTCGGTCATCTATCTATGCGCCCATTCGGCGGACGGCGCCATGGGCATCATCCT
>JBAWEN010000581.1:0-12136 GCA_049591215.1 Methylocystis sp.
CCGCAAGTCAGTGTCAGGCATTGTCCGTCCCGAAAATCGACCAGCCCATGCGCTTTGCGAGCATTTCCAGCGCGATTCGGCCCAAATGGGAATTGCCGTTGGCGTCGAGCCCGGGCGACCAGACGGCGATAGACGCCTTGGCGGGAGCGACCGCCAATATGCCGCCGCCGACCCCGCTTTTTCCCGGCAGGCCGACGCGATAGGCGAATTCTCCGGAACCGTCGTAATGGCCACAGGTCAGCATTAGCGCATTGATGCGTCGCGCGCGCTCGGGCGAGACGACAGACAATCCACTGTCCGGATTGCGCCCGGCGTGGGCGAGATA
This sequence comes from Methylocystis sp., assembly GCA_049591215.1. Lineage (GTDB taxonomy): Bacteria > Pseudomonadota > Alphaproteobacteria > Rhizobiales > Beijerinckiaceae > Methylocystis. Next base: position 326 of record JBAWEN010000581.1, read on the forward strand.
GCGCCCCGCCATCGCAAGCTGACGACAGGACATGGCGATCGCGCAATGGTGGAAGTAAACGCCGAGCGTGAAATCCACGGGGTTGTCGATCACCCCGAAGGACTTCATGTAATTTGCCAATGCTATGTTGCGAAAGCCGGTTCGCTTTTCGGACTCCGCCACCGCCCGGTCGACGTGGATTGTCTGGTCCTCGGCCACGAATTGCAGAAAGCGCAGAATTTCGCCGAGCGCTTCGCGCGGCTGATGCCCGGACAGAATCACGTCCGTCACCGCTATGGCGCCGGCGTTGATGAATGGATTGCGCGGCACGCCGCATTCGCGCTCCAACTGCACGATGGAGTTGAATGGATTGCCGGACGGTTCGCGCCCGACGCGGCGCCACAAACGGTCGCCAACCATGCCCAGCGCCAGAGTTAGCGTGAAGACCTTGGAGATGCTCTGGATTGAAAAGGGCCTGTCGGCGTCGCCAGCGGCGTGGGCCTTCCCCTCGGCGTCGATGACCACCATGCCGAAGGAGCCAGCGTCGACGCGCGCGAGTTCGGGGATATAATTCGCGACCGCGCCGCGATCTTGACGCGCGGCCATCTCGGCGGCGATCTCGCGCACCACGGTTTGGAGATCGATCACGGGCTCTCTCACATTGATCGGCGGACCCGATTGGTCCGACGTTTATCGGCGCCAATCGATCGGAAAGCATGGGACGCCAGCTAGACACTAATTGGAGGCGCGCCATCGGGAATGATAGCGCCTCACACAAATTTTTGAAGAAGTCGAATTTTTGAAGAACTCGCCTTCGTCCGCCCTGCGCTGCCCCTGGGCAAGGCAGCGACCGCGCAGGCCTCTGGCCCGCTGATGATTTCGGCTTGGGTTAAATGGTGGGCGCGACAGGGATTGAACCTGTGACCCCCTCGATGTCAACGAGGTGCTCTCCCGCTGAGCTACGCGCCCCGAGCGCCTTGGCGGCGACTCGCGTGGAGGGGGTATAATCGCTCGCCGGCGTGGGCGCAAGCGGGTTCAAGCACATCATTTACGCGGGCGGTCGGACCGCGCTCAATCCCCCTTGAACGCCATGTCATCGCGGTGGATCAGTTCGTCCGGCCCCTTGAAGCCGAGCAGCCCCTCGATGTCCTTCGACGAGCGGCCGATGATCTTGGCGGCGTCGGACGCGTCGTAGGTGACGAGGCCGCGCCCGATCTCGCCGCCGACGGCGTTGCGGATCACGATGCAGTCGCCCCGCGCGAAATTGCCTTCGACCCGCGTCACGCCCGCCGGCAGCAGGCTCTTGCCAATGGCGAGCGCCCGCGCCGCGCCGGCGTCGAGATGCGCCGCGCCCTTGGGGGTCAGCGAGCCGGCGATCCATTTCTTGCGCGCGGTGATCGGGTTGGATGGCGTTAGGAACCACGTGCAGCGTTCGCCCGAGGCGATGCGCGCCAGCGGCGAGGGCGCGCGCCCGTCGGCGATCACCATATGCGCGCCGCCCGTCGTGGCGATCTTGGCCGCCTCGATCTTGGTGCGCATGCCGCCGCGTGAATATTGCGAGGCCGCGCCGCCCGCCATCGCCTCGATCTCGGCGGTCACGCGCGGCACGACGGGAATCAGCGTCGCGTCGGGGTTTTCGCCCGGCGGGGCGGTGTAGAGGCCGTCGACGTCCGAAAGCAGCACCAGCAGGTCGGCGCTGGCCATGGTGGCGACGCGCGCGGCCAGCCGGTCGTTATCGCCATAGCGGATCTCGGCGGTCGCAACCGTGTCGTTCTCGTTGATGATCGGCACCGCGCGCAGATCGAGCAGCCGGTTGAGGCATTCGCGCGCATAGAGATAACGCCGGCGCTCCTCGGTGTCGCCAAAGGTCACGAGTATCTGGCCGGCCACCAGGCCGCGCTCGGCTAGAACTTGCGCCCAGATTCGGGCCAGCGCGATCTGGCCGACGGCGGCGGCGGCCTGGCTGTCCTCCAGCGGCAGGGCGCCCGGCGGCAGGCCGAGCACGCTGCGCCCCAGCGCCACCGAGCCCGACGACACCACCAGCACCTCCGCGCCCCGCCGATGCAGCGCCAGCAGATCGTCGGCGAGGCGCTCCAGCCAATCAAGCTTGACGGCGGCCTCGCGCGGCTCGACCAGCAGCGAGGAGCCGACCTTGACGACGATGCGGCGAAAGGAATCGAGCGAGGGCGTGGACACGGCTAATCCGTTATGGCTCGCCGCGGCGGGGCGTCGATGTGGGATTGGGAAGGCTGACTAACACGCGTTCGAGGGCGGCCACAACAGCGCACCCGTATCGCCCCAGCCACGCCGGGAGACGGCCTTGCATTTCAACCAAGTTCTCCGATCGGCCGGGCGGCCGACAAGACCGCCCCCGCCAGGGCGGGAAGGTCGCTGAGCGGCAGGATGGGAATGCGCGCCTCTGGACAAGGATCGTCCGAGGTCATCAGCACGATGGCGGGGTCATCCGGGTGGAGAAGCGGCTTGCCGACCTCGGCGCGCCAAATCTCGATTTTCGGGATAGGCTCACGCTTGAACCCTTCCACGACGACGAGATCGCATTTGGAAAGCTTGCCGAGGAGCTCGGTCAGCGAAGGCTCCGCCTCGCCGCGCAGCTCGTGCATCAACGCCCATCTCGTGTCGGAGACGACCAGCACTTCGGAAGCTCCGGCCTGCCGGTGTGTCCAGGAGTCCTTGCCGGGCTTGTCCACGTCGAAATTGTGATGCGCGTGCTTGATCGTCGAGACCCGCAGACCCTCGCCGGTCAACAACGGAATGAGCCGCGCGAGCAGGGTCGTTTTCCCGGACCCGCTCCATCCGGCGAGCCCGATCACCCGCATCGATTGTCGTTTCCGGGCGCGCTGGCGGGCGTGGCGATCGCGAGCCTCTGTGTATTCTCTTGAAAGAACGGCATGTTATCACTCATTGTCTGGCCATGGCTGGACGCCGCCAGACGGCCTCCACCAGTCGCCTGGATGTTACGTCGAGGAACCCATGATTGCACGGCCGATATAGCGTAGCCACGGTCTTACACGTAACAACCACCCGCCATGAGCTTGGCTTTTTCGCGCTGACATCTGGCGCCGCTTGGGTGAGAAGGATCAGTGGGTCGCGCGGGAAGCATGATGACGGCGGGCTTCCAGTCGAGGAACGAGATCGATCCGCGCTTTTCCACCCGTCACGCACTTCCGTCGGCGGCTTCGGACCCCGTGCGGTCGCGGCGCCCGAACTCTCGATCCAATGGGTTTTAATGATCCAAGCCCGGAGCCTTGTTGTTCCTGGCAGGAGTGGCAGGGCTCGAACCTGCGACCCCCGGTTTTGGAGACCGGTGCTCTACCAATTGAGCTACACTCCTACGGGACGCGATTGCCCATCCCTTGGGACGGGCTTGCCTTGGACGCCTGGATCGCCCGTCTCTCGAGACGGGAGTCCACCGGGCGCCCATGCCGCGCCGGCCTTCAATGCCGCAACGACGCACGAGATGCAAGAGGCCCGTCGTTGCGGCGACCCACTTTCGGCCCCAATTCGCCTTGGCTCTAAAGCCCGAGTTCGCTCAACGACGGGTGGTCCGCCGGGCGTGGCCCCGGCGGCCAGCGGTATTTTCGCTCCGACTCCTTGATCGGCAGGTCGTTGATGCTGGCGATGCGCACGCGCATCAGGCCATGCTCGTCAAACTCCCAGTTTTCGTTGCCGTAGGATCGGAACCACTCCCCGCGAGCGTCGCGCCACTCATAGGCGAAGCGGACGGCGATTCGATTGTCGCGCCACGCCCAGACCTCCTTGATCAGCCGGTAGTCCAGCTCACGCGCCCACTTACGCGTCAGGAAGGCGACAATTTCCTCGCGGCCTCGCAAGAACTCGGAGCGATTGCGCCAACGGCTATCCGGCGTGTAGGCCTCGGCCACTCGCGCGGGATCGCGCGAGTTCCAGGCGTCCTCGGCCATGCGCGCCTTTTGCGCGGCGCTCCGCTCATCGAACGGCGGAAAGGGTGGGCGGCTCAAACCGGGTCTCCGCGGTTCATCAATTCGCGCCTTTCAGCACGGTGACCGCGCGGCGATTCTGCGACCAGCAGGAGATGTCGTCGCAGACCGCGACCGGACGCTCCTTGCCAAAGCTTGTCGTGTGGATACGCGAAGCGGCGACGCCATGAGACGCGAGATAATTCTTGGTCACCTCGGCGCGGCGGGCGCCCAAGGCGAAGTTATATTCGCGCGTGCCGCGCTCGTCGGCGTGGCCTTCGACGGTGAAGGCGTAGCGCGGATAGCGGCTCAGCCACTCGGCCTGTTTGTCGAGCGTCGCCTGGGCGGTCGAGGTGAGGTCGGTGGAATCGGTTTCGAAGAACACGCGGTCGCCGACATTAACCACGAAATCCTGCGCGCTGCCGGGGGTATTGGCCCCGCCGCGGCCATAGCCGGCCGCGCCATATTGGTTGGCGCCGCCGGCTGCTTCGTCGGCCGCGTTTTTGGCGCAGCCGGTGATGGCCAGCGCCGCCGTTAACGCGACGGCGAGCTTCGCGGCGCGAAGGCCTTGGGCAAACTGCATGATTCTACTCCCGTGGTGGATAAGCAAGGAAACCTGACGCCAGTCCTAATCATGCGTGGTTAAGCGAAGGTTTTGGAAACCTTGATTCAAGGTCAACGAAGCCTGTTGCATTTATGCAACTGCGTTCATGCTTAATGGGAACTTTCCTCGTTAATGAGAGATGAACGGCGCATCGACGTTCCGTCGCGCGGCTTATCGGCCCACGAGACAATCACGTGCGCGCGCCGCGAGGCGGGTTTGTCGAATTTCGCTGGTCGAAAGGTCCTTCATTTTCGACCACTTAACGCGCGAAGCCGGCACAAGCGTGGCGCGGGCGAATTTGTCGCCGCTGGACCTTGGGCTTTATCATTGTTAGCTTTGCGTTAAGTGTGGCGCGGGGAGTTGGAGCCTGATGGGCGATAGAACGACGTTACCGGTTGTTGGACCGCGCGCCTGCGCGATCGCTTGCTGCGCCCTTATGCTCGGAGGCTGCCTCGACACCGCTGTCGATCTTGGCGCGCGGCAGGCGAGCGCGCAGCAGACCACGCGCGGCTTCGTGGCCCGGCCGGGCGTCAGCCCGCATGGCGCGAGCCTCGCCTTCGCCAGCATCGAGGGGCCGCCGGACCCCACGGGCGCGCGCTTCATGCAACGCTTCAAGCAGACGGCGCAAGCGCGCGACGTGGCCTTCGTTCCCGCGGAGGCGGCGAAATATCGTCTGCGCGCCTATCTGACCGCCTCGCCGGCGCAAGACGCGACGCGACTCGCCTATGTGCTCGATGTGTTCGACCGCCAGGGCCGGCGCGTGCAACGTTTGACCGACGAAGCCGGCGTAAGGCCAGACGCCGATCCCTGGCAGGCCGTCGACGAGAGATCGCTCGCGCTCTTCGCCGACCGCGGCGCCGAAGAGGTGGCCGCCTTTCTCTCCAATACACCCGAGGCGATCGCCGCGGCAGGCGGAGACGCGGGCGTATCGGTGGCGGCCGCGCAGCATCCGGCAGCGGCGGAAGTCCAGCGCCCGGGCGGCGTGGCGCAGATGCGCTAGCTTAGCCGCCCGCGGCCGTCATTCGCCGCCGCCGCGCATTCAAGCGACACAATGCCGCATCACGCGTTTCGCCCGTCGACGCGCGTCTCACCATTAATTGCGACAAATAATCGCAGCCGCTCACGCTTGTGCGAAATGGCGAGCGCATTGCATTGCTCCACGCATCAACTGGCGCGGTCGCGGATCGACGCCTCGTGACGCAGGTGATGGCGCCCGTCACGTTGTTCAAAGGAGTGTCATAGGATGATGAGACCTGATCAATATTATACGATCCTTTCGATCATGAGATATGGCTCTCTGGTTCTCGCCATGCTCTTCGCCGGCAAGATCGTCGCTTACGCCGCCGGGCTGCACCATTAATGGATTAACGCCGCGTGCGCGGCCCCTGTCATTGCCCGCGCGACGGAGCAATTCGAGGGGCCGTCGCGATGCTCGACGTGATCGGACGCCGATCCCTTCCTCGCGGAGGCCGGCAAACTCCAAGCGCATCGCATGGCGGCGGCGAGCCTAATCTCGTCCCCGGCGCGCGCCGCGCAGACTTCCCAGACTGACACCCAAGAAACGCAGCGCGCCGACGAGCGCGCCGCCATAGGCGATAGCCCCCACGCTTCCCAGCGCTAGCAGAGCGACGAAATTGGCAAGCGCGCCGAAGCGCGCGCCAAACTCCAGCGCCGGTCCTCGACCCATCAACGCCACGACGGCCAGGATGAGCGAGGCGAGGCCGCTCGCCGCCAGCACTTTGCCGAAACGCGCGTCGAAACACAGCAAATCGCGCGACATCGCGATTGCGACCAGCGCCCCGAGATTGATCCACAAGCCCACGGAGGTCGCCGTCGCCAGGCCGACCGCGCCCAGCGGGGTGAACAACGCGACCTTCAGCGCGACATTGATCGCCAAGGCCGCGAGGGCGATCGTCATCGGCGTTTTGGTGTCGCCTCGCGCCTGAAAGCTCGCGCGCGCCGACGCGACCAGCACCAGCGCCAGCAGGCCGCAGCCATAGGCGGACAAAACATCGGCCGAGGCGTAAGCATCCACCAGCGTGAACTTGCCATGCATGAACAGGCCGCCAACGATAAGTTCCGGAATTGTCATGAATGCGACAACAAAGGGCGCCGCCGCCGCGATGGTGAGCGCCATGGCGCGGTTTTGAGCGTCCACCGCTCCGGCGCCGTCGCCCGCCGCCAGAAGTCGGCTCATCTCCGGCAGCAACACCGTGCCCGCCGCGACACCGATCAATCCGTTAGGCAGTTGATACAGCCGCTCGGCGTAAGAGATCGCCGAAACGCCGCCGTCGGGCAACATCGAGGAGAGGATCGTGTCGGCGAAGACGGCGATCGATCCGCTGCCGGAGCCGATCACCGCGGGACCAAGGCGCGCGAAAAACTCCTTGACCCGCGCCCAGCGCACGCGCGCGAGACGCTCCAAAAGACCGAGACGATGGGCGGAGCGCATCAACAGCCCGAGTTGCAGCGCGCCCGAGACGACGAAGCCCCAACTCGCCGCGACGCCGACATATCCCGCGTTATTCGGCTTGGGAAAGAAAAAGGCGAAGGCCATTGCCGCGATGACGCAAACATTCATCAGCACCGGCGCAAAGGCCGCCAGCGCGAAGCGCCCGTGCGTGTTGAGCGTGCCCTGATGCAGCGTGAACAGCACCATGAACATCAGATAGGGAAAAGTTATGCGCGTCAGCGTGACCGCCAGCGCGAATTTGTCGGGGCGGTCGCCAAGGCCCGGCGCCATCAACGAGACGAATTGCGGCGTGAAAACCCAGGCCAGGAGCAAAAGCACGAGCTGCGAGACGAGCAGCAGCGTGAACACCTGCGAGGCGAAATTCTTGGCCGAATCCGCGCCCTCCTGTTCGAGCGCCTGCGAGTAGCAGGGAATATAAGCCGCGTTGAAGGCGCCTTCGCCAAAAATGCTGCGAAAGCTGTTTGGCAAGCGCTGCGCGATGAAAAAGGCGTCGGAGACTTCCCCCGCGCCCATCACGGCGGATTGCACCGCGGTCGTCAAAAAGCCGGCGACCCGCGAAAGCAGGGTGAAGCCGCCGACCGAGAGCAGATTGCGAATCATCGCTCCGCTTCTATCAAGCTCGCGTTAACCCTTTGTTGGAGGCTCCCCGCCGATCCGCTCGGCGACGAGATAAAGCGGGCGTCCCTTCACCTCGGCGAAAATCCGCGCGATATATTCGCCGATGACGCCGAGCGAGAGCAGTTGCACGCCGGAGAAAAAGGCGATCGACACCATCAGCGAGGCGTAGCCCGGCAGGTCGACGCCGTAAATCATGGTTTTTATGAAAAACCACGCCGCCATCATCAAGGCCACGCCGGAAATCGCCAGCCCGACATAGGTCCAGACCTTTAGCGGGATCGACGAGAAGGACATTAGCCCGTCGAGCGCGAAGCTCACCAGCCGCGCGAAATTGAAACTCGACACGCCGAAGGCGCGGCGCTCCACGACGAAAGGCACGCCAATCGTCTTGAAGCCGATCCAGGCGAACAGGCCCTTGTTGAAACGCGCGCGCTCGCGCATCCTGAGCAGCGCGTCCACCGCCTGGCGGTCGAGCAGACGGAAATCGCCGGCGCCCTCCGGCAGCTCGACATCGCCAAACTGGTCGATCAGGCGATAGAACAGCCGAGTGAACATTGTCCGCAGTTTCGGGTCGGTCGCGCGGCCAATGCGCCGTCCATAGATGTTCTGATAGCCCTCGCGCCATTTCTCGACGAATTGCGGGATGACCTCCGGCGGATGCTGGAGATCGGCGTCCATGACAACGACTGCCCTGCCCCGCGCCGCGTCGAGCCCGGCGGCGATGGCGATCTCCTTGCCGAAATTGCGCGAAAAGGACAGCGCGGAGAAGCGAGGGTCGGCGGCGTTAAGCTCGCGCAGGGCTTGCAGAGTCTCGTCGCGCGAGCCGTCGTCGATCAAGACGACCTCGAAGGAAAGGCCAAGGCCCGCCAAAACGGACGCGAGCCGCGCCGCCAGCGGCCGCAGATTGCGCGCCTCGTTGAACACCGGCACGACGATGGAAAGCTCTGGAGTGGTTCGGGCGGAATCGGTCATGAGGTCGTTCCACCACGAATTTGCGGCAAAGTGTAGGGGGTGGGCGCTCGTTCTCCCACCTGCGAGGACGGACGCGCCCTCTTTCCCGCCGCCCCGTCTCTTGTGTTTTGCTCTTAGGTGCGTTTGAACTGGCGCCGCCCCGCGCGGCCCGCCGATTCGCTTCGCCGGACAAACACCAGCCCGTCGCCCGAGACGGGCGTCCCAAAGGACACCCTATGCGCCTCTCCCGCTATTTCCTCCCCATTCTGCGCGAAACGCCCAAGGAGGCGGAGATCGTCTCGCATCGGCTGATGCTGCGGGCCGGGCTCATTCGCCAGGAGACCGCCGGCATTTACGCCTGGCTGCCGCTGGGGCTGCGCGTGCTCAACAAGATCAACGCCATCATCCGCGAGGAGCAGACCCGCGCCGGCGCGATCGAACTGCTGATGCCGACGATCCAGCCCGCCGATCTGTGGCGCGAATCCGGGCGCTACGACGCCTATGGCAAGGAAATGCTGCGCATCGTCGACCGGCACGACCGCGAGATGCTCTACGGCCCGACCAATGAGGAGATGATCACCGAGATCGTCCGCGCTTATGTGCGCTCCTACAAGGACTTGCCGCTTAACCTGTTCCATATCCAGTGGAAATTCCGCGATGAGGTGCGCCCGCGATTCGGCGTCATGCGCTCGCGCGAATTTTTGATGAAGGACGCCTATTCCTTCGATCTCAACGCGGAGGCCGGCCGCCATTCCTACAACAAGATGTTCGTCGCCTATTTGCGCACCTTCGCGCGGATGGGGCTGACCGCGATCCCGATGGCGGCGGAATCGGGGCCGATCGGCGGCGCTCTCAGCCATGAATTCATCATCCTGGCCGAGACCGGCGAGAGCGAAGTGTTCTGCCACAACGATTTTCTTGGATTTGAGCCGCCGCCGACGAATATCGACTTCGACGACGCGGCCGCGCTCGAAGCCATCGTCGGCAAATGGACCGGCCTTTACGCCGCGACCAGCGAGATGCACGACGAAAAGGCTTACGACGCCGTGCCGGAGGCGTCGCGTGTCGCCGCGCGCGGCATCGAAGTCGGCCATATTTTCTACTTCGGAACCAAATATTCCGAACCGATGCGCGCGGTGGTGAGCGGCCCCGACGGCAAGGAGATCGTTTTGTCGATGGGTTCCTACGGCATTGGCCCGTCGCGTCTGGCGGCGGCGATCATCGAGGCCGGCCATGACGAGAATGGCATTATCTGGCCGGAGCAGGTCGCGCCGTTCCATGTCGGCATCGCTGATCTCAAGGCGGGCGATCCCGCGACCGGCAAGCTCTGCGCCGAACTCGAACAGCAGTTCGAGAACGCCGGGCTCGACGTGTTGCTGGATGACCGCGACGAGCGGCCGGGCGCGAAATTCGCCACGCTCGATTTGATTGGTCTGCCCTGGCAGGTGGTGGTCGGCCCTAAGGGACTGGCCGAGGGCAAGGTCGAGGTGAAGCAGCGGCGTGGCGGCGCGCGCGAACAATTGTCGCCGCAAGACGCCGTTTCGCATATCGTCGCCGCCGTCAAGGCGGCGCGTGGATGATCCGGGCGACGACGCGGCAGGGGAGTTTGAGATGAGCCAATCCTCGACGGGGCGCATCGGCGAAACGCGAATGTTCGCGCCCTTCGAATGGGTGGTCGCGGCTCGCTACCTGCGCGCGCGCCGATTGGACGGCGGCGTTTCCGTTATCGCGCTGTTTTCCTTTATGGGGATCGCGCTGGGCGTCGCCACGCTGATCGTGGTGATGTCGGTGATGAACGGTTTTCATCACGAACTGATGGACAAAATCCTCGGCGTCAACGGCCACGCCTTCGTGCAGGCGCTGGAGACGCCCTTCAACGATTGGGAGGATGTCGCCGCGAAGATGACCAAGGTCAAAGGCGTCAAGGCCGCCGTGCCGATGGTCGAGGGCGCGGCAGGAATCTCCTCGCAATTTGGTCAGGCGGGCGTGCTCGCGCGCGGCGTGCGCGAGCAGGATCTCGCGAACCTGCCTGGCGTCGCCGGCAACCTGCGCGAAGGGAGTTTCCTGGGCTTCGACCAAGCTGGCGGCGTCGCAATCGGTCAGCGCCTCGCCGACACGCTCGGCGTGCGCATCGGCGACAAGGTCAGTCTCCTGATCGCCAAAGGCGCCCAGACGGCCTTCGGCGTCACGCCGCGCATAAAGAGCTATCCGGTCGTCGCGATCTTCCAGATCGGCATGTCGGAGTTCGACAATCTCTTCGTCTATATGCCGCTGGCGGAGGCGCAGGCGTTTTTCAACCGGGAGAACGAGGTCACGGTGATCGAGGCCTTCGTCGACGATCCCGAGCAGATGGACGCCTTTCGCATCGACATGGACAAAGCCATCTCGCGTCCGTTGATGATCACCGACTGGCGTCAACGCAACAAGACTTTTTTTGACACGTTGCAGGTGGAAAAAAACATCCTCTTTCTCATACTGACGATGATCGTCATCGTCGCCGCCTTCAACATCATCTCGGGCCTCACCATGCTGGTGAAGGACAAGACGCGCGATATCGCGATTTTGCGCACCATGGGCGCGACGCGGGGCTCGATTTTGCGCATTTTTCTGATCATCGGCACGTCGATCGGCGCGGCGGGCGCCTCGGTCGGCTTTCTGCTGGGGTTGGCGCTGGCCAAGAATCTCGATGCGATCCGGGTGTTGCTCAACCAATTGCTGCACACCAACATCTTTCCGGCGGAACTTTACTTTCTGTCGCGGCTGCCCTCGCTCGTCGAGCCGCGCGAGGTTGCCGTGGTTGTCGGCATGACGCTGACGCTGGCCATTCTGGCCTCGATCTATCCGGCCTGGAAGGCCGCCTCGCTCGATCCCATTCAAGCCCTGCGGAGCGAGTGACTCATGAGCGATCCCGTGCTCGAACTTGTCGGCGTCTCGCGCCATTACCGCGAAGGCGACGCGCGGCTCGACATTCTCGTCGAGGTGAATTTCTCGCTGGTTCCCGGGCAGACCGTGGCGCTCATCGCGCCTTCGGGCGCGGGCAAATCAACGCTGCTGCATATCGCCGGCCTGTTGGAGCGCCCCGACGCCGGCGAGGTTAAGATCAACAACGCGCCGACCTCGACGATGAGCGACGACGCGCGCACGAAGCTGCGGCGCAACTCGATCGGCTTCGTCTATCAATTCCACCATTTGCTGCCGGAATTCACCGCGCTGGAGAATGTGGCGCTGCC
>JBAWEN010000582.1:0-2010 GCA_049591215.1 Methylocystis sp.
CGCGACGGCCTTCGCGCGCCACGCCGGTCGGGGGAGCTACGGTGACGCCCGCCGCGACCGCCATGACAGCGCTGACGAAGAGGTGCGACAAACGCGGGCGGATACACGACATCAAGCTACTCCGACACTATGAGCGTGCGATAGCTTGGGCCGCGGAACCTGAAGAAAGATTTTAGAGAATACTGTCCTCTCGACCTTACGAAGCATCGAAGTAAACGAGATGCTAACGGGCGAGATGCTTACCGACTGTGCGCCTAGCCCATTCGCGCGGGATCGACCGGCGTCAGCGCGACGCTCTCGCCGCAGCCGCAGGCCGAAGTCTGATTGGGATTTTCGAATACGAAGGTCGAGGAGAATTGATCGGTCTTCACGTCCATGCGCGTCCCGAGCAAATACAGCACCGCCTTGGCGTCGATGATGACGCGCGCGCCCTCCTGCTCGACGACTTCGTCGCCGGGCGAGGGTTCGGCCAGATCCATTTTATAGGACATGCCGGCGCATCCGCCTTTTTCGACGCTGACGCGCAAGCCCATGACAGGCGATGGCGCGACACTGAGAAGCCCGCGCACGCGCTCGGCGGCGGCGTCGCTCAGGCTCAGCACATTGGATGACAGGGCGAGGCTCATGGTTAATCTCCCGATATCGGCGCGACGCGCGCCATGTACTCAATAATTCGCCCAGAGACCCGGCGTCGCCAACTCCACTAGATTGTGGTCGGGATCGCGAAAGTAAAGGCTCTTGCCTCCGCGCGGCCAGTTCATTCGCGCCTCTATCGAAACACCCATTCTTGCCAGTCGCGCCTCCCAGGCGCCGAGATCCGCCGCCGCGATGGCCAGCGCGAAATGCAGCCGACCCACGCCCTCGTGCGGCGGAATTTCGCCGCCCGGCAGATGCAGCGTCTCCGCCGTGGTTCCGCGCAGGAACGCCAGCAGCACGCTGCCCGGCCCGCAGTCGAAAGCCCACATTCGGGCGTCCCGCACCAGAGGCGCCAGCCCAAGCGTCTCCTCGTAGAAGCGCCCGGCGCGCGCGAGATCGTCGACATAGATCGCCGTTTCGAGCACAGCGCCGATTTTTGGCGCCGGATCGGTCATCGCGCGCTCCTCACCACATATCGAGCGAGATGCGGGCCTCGTCGGACATGCGGCTTTGGTCCCAGGGCGGATTGAACACCATATGCACCTTCACGTCGGCGACTCCCGGCACCGCGCTTACGGCGTTTTGCACCCACACCGGCATTTCCCCCGCCACCGGGCATCCCGGCGCCGTCAGCGTCATGTCGATGTCGACATAGCCGTCGTCGGAAATGTCGATGCGGTAGATCAGCCCGAGTTCGTAGATGTCGGCGGGGATTTCCGGATCGTAGACTGTTTTCAACGCCTTGATGATGTCGGCGCTGAGCCGCTCCAGCGCCTCGGGATCGCAGCTCGGCGCGAGATTGATCATCGCCGCGTTAACCGCGCTCGCGGTCTTCTCCATGGTCTCCGCCTTGTTCAAGTCCGCCTCCTTCACGAGAATAAGGCCCGCGCCCGGATCAGCGCCTCGGCGAACCGGTCGATCTCGCCGCGCGTGTTGTAAAGCGCGAAAGAGGCGCGGCAGCTTGATGTCGCGCCGAAATGCGCCAGCAGGGGCATCGCGCAATGCGTGCCGGCGCGCACGGCGACGCCGGCGCGGTCGATCACGGTCGCGATGTCATGCGCATGGGCCGCATCCATATTGAAGGCGAGAATAGGCCCTTTTTCGCGAGCCCGTCCATAGATGCGCACGCCCTCGATTTCCGCCAGCCGCTCATGCGCATAGGCGGTCAGATCGGCCTCATGGGCGCGGATCGCCGGGCGGCCAAGGCTCTCCATGTACTCGAGCGCGGCGCCGAGCCCCACCGCCTGGGCGATCGGCGGCGTGCCCGCCTCGAACCGCTGCGGCGGCGTGTCGTAAGTGACGCTATCGCGCGTCACGGTTTCGATCATCTCGCCGCCGCCGCAGAAGGGCGGCAGGTTTTCGAGCCATTTGCTC
>JBAWEN010000583.1:0-1612 GCA_049591215.1 Methylocystis sp.
CCTCGGCGCCGGCGTTTTCGCCGTTGTCGGCGCAAGAGACCGCCGAGCGCGCCGGCCTGCCGGAGCTAGCCCGTTTCGCCTCGAAACTTGGCGTCGGCCTGCGCTTTTCGCCGCTGTCCTCGGGCACCGACGGGTTTTTCGTCGCGGCGCTGAAGAGAAGCGATATCGCGGCTTAACGCGCTTTCCGCTCGGATGAAATCATCCGAGCGATAAGAATTCGCGCAAAAAATGCTGGAGCAAGTTCTGATCGCAAAAGTCTGTCAACTTTTGCGGAACTTGCTCTAGCCGCTCACTTGACGGGCGTCTTCGCGACGCCCTATGGACGCAGCCTTCCCTCGCGGCAGGCGCAAGCCTTCATGGAAACAGCCGATGACCGCCGACTTCCATCACGAAATCGCCGACCGCCATGACAAAACGCTGATCGTCGATTTCGGCTCGCAGGTGACGCAGCTGATCGCGCGGCGCGTGCGCGAGGCAGGGGTCTATTGCGAGATCGCGCCATTTCAGAACGCGGGGCAGGCGTTCGCGCAGATCAAGCCGAAGGCGGTGATCCTGTCGGGCGGGCCATGCTCCGTCACCGAGCCCGGATCGCCGCGCGCGCCGCGGGAGATTTTCGATTCCGGCGTCCCCGTGCTCGCCATCTGCTATGGCGAGCAGCTTTTGGCCGAACAGCTCGGCGGCAAGGTCGAGGCCGGGCTTCACCGCGAATTCGGCCGCGCCGATGTCGAGATGCTTGTCCCAAGCCCGCTGTTCGACGGCGTTTGGGAGCGCGGCTACAAATATCCGGTGTGGATGAGTCATGGCGATCGCGTCACGCGCCTGCCGGAAGGCTTCAAAGCCATCGCGCAATCCGAGAACGCGCCTATGGCCGCGATCGCCGACGAGGCGCGCCGCTATTACGGCGTGCAGTTTCATTTGGAGGTCGCGCATACGCCGGATGGCGCGCGGCTGATTTCGAATTTCCTGCACAAGATCGCCGGGCTCAAATCCGACTGGACCATGAAGGCGTTCCGTCAGGAGGCGGTCGGAGCCATTCGTCGTCAGGTCGGCGACGGCCGCGTGCTGTGTGGACTATCGGGCGGCGTCGACAGCGCCGTCGCGGCCGTGCTGATTCATGAGGCGATCGGCGACGCGCTCACTTGCGTCTTCGTCGATCACGGCATGCTGCGCCAGGGTGAGGCCGAGGAGGTCGTGGCGCTGTTTCGCGACCACTACAATATTCCGCTGCATCACGTCGAGGCGCATGAGCTTTTCATCGACGCGCTGGAAGGCGTCGAAGACCCCGAGGTCAAGCGCAAGACGATCGGACGGCTGTTCGTCGAGACCTTCGACGCCGAGGCGAAGAAGATCGCGCAAGACGGGCGCGGCGCGCCAAAGTTTTTGGCGCAGGGCACGCTTTACCCGGACGTGATCGAAAGCGTGTCGTTCAGCGGCGGCCCCTCGGTGACGATCAAATCGCATCACAATGTCGGCGGCCTGCCGGAGCGCATGAACATGGCGCTGGTCGAACCCTTGCGCGAACTTTTCAAGGACGAAGTGCGCGCGCTGGGGCGCGAACTCGGGCTTCCCGAGGCTTTCGTCGGGCGCCATCCCTTTCCGGGGCCGGGCCTCG
>JBAWEN010000584.1:0-6296 GCA_049591215.1 Methylocystis sp.
ATGTGTCGCTGGTCGCGCATGACGCGTTGCACATCACCTCCCGCAAGCACGCGCGGCTGGTCAAGGGCTCGCACATCGTCACGCGCAAACTATATGACGGCGAGCACGCCTATATCCTGCAAAACCCTGACAAACGCATCGTTTTCGCGATCCCTTACGAGCAGGATTTCACGCTTGTCGGCACCACCGACATAGCCCACCAAGGCGCCCCCGCCCCGGTCGCGATCGGCGACGCGGAGACGGATTATCTGCTGGCGTCGATCAACCGCTGCTTTTCCCGCGCCGCGACGCGGGACGATATTGTCTGGAGCTACGCCGGATTGCGCCCGCTGTTCGACGACGGCGCGATCGAGGCCTCCGTCGTGACGCGCGATTACGCCTTCGATCTCGATTTCGACGGCGCGCCGGCTCTGTCGGTTTTCGGCGGCAAGATCACCACCGCGCGGCGCCTCGCCGAACATGCGCTGAGCGCATTTTCGCGCATTTTTCCGCAAATGGGGGCGGCCTGGACGCAAGACAGCGCATTGCCCGGCGGCGACATCGAGGGTGGGGATTTCGGCGACCTGCTAACGCGGCTCGCGCGCGAAAAACCGTTTCTGGCGCCCGCCACGGCGCTTCGTCTCGCCCGTGCGTACGGATCGCGGGTCTGGCGCCTGCTAGGCTCCGCCAACAGCGTGGCGGAACTTGGGCTGGACCATGGCGGCGGCCTGACGCAAACGGAACTCGTCTATCTCGCGCGCGAGGAATGGGCGCGAACGGGGGAAGATGTTTTGTGGCGCCGGAGCAAGCTTGGGTTGCATCTGACGCAAGCGCAACAAGAGGCGGTCGCGGCGGCGATGGCGACTCTCTAACTCAATCCGGCCAAAAACCCGCGTCCATCATCTGCTCGAACGACCAGGGGCAAAGGGCGGGGAAAGCGGGCTTTGGCAATCCGGTTTCGTCGGCGGCCACCAGAGCGGCGTCTTGGTAAGCGTCGGTCATGGCTTCGGGCAATTTCGCCTTGAGACTTGGATTGTCGGTCATATGCCTGGCGAGTCGATTGCGCTGGACGGTGATGCTCGTTTGCCAGCTTGAACAACGCTTTCCCGGCTGGAACCGCCACTTCAGAAGATGCAGCATAAGCACGGTCAGGCGGCTCACGAGCTCGCGCTTTTCGGTCCGGCCCATGCTCTCGATCTCCTCGGCGATATGCTCGATATCGGCGTCGCCGAGCTTGCCCTCGCGCAGCAGCGCGGCCTGTTCGTTCGCCCAGGCATAGAAATCGCGGTCGTAATTGGTGTTTGGCATGGCCCGTCTCTATTGCTCGCCTCTGCTCGCCCCCGCCAAAAGAGCAGAACTATCGCGCTTGGTCCAACGAAAAAGCCGGCGGGTTTCCCCGCCGGCTTGTTCATTATTCGCGAGAGGCTAGCGCCTTACTGCTGCTGCGCGCCGAGGCTCGCGACGTCGATCTTGACGCCCGGCCCCTGGGTCGAGCTCAGCGCGACGCGCTGGATGTAGGTGCCCTTGGAGCCGGCGGGCTTGGCCTTCGACACGGCGTCGACAAAAGCCTTGATGTTCTCGACCAACTTGCCGTCGTCGAACGAGGCCTTGCCGATCGTGCCCTGCACGATGCCGGCCTTTTCGACGCGGAACTCGACCGCGCCGCCCTTCGACGCCTTGACGGCGGCGGTCACGTCCATCGTCACCGTGCCGACCTTGGGGTTCGGCATCAGGCCGCGCGGGCCCAGCACCTTGCCCAGACGGCCAACCAGCGGCATCATGTCGGGAGTCGCGATGCAGCGGTCGAAGTCGATCGTCCCGCCCTGCACGATCGTCACCAGTTCCTCGGCGCCGACGACATCCGCGCCGGCGGCCTTGGCTTCATCCGCCTTGGCGCCGCGGGCGAACACCGCGACGCGCAGCACGCGGCCGGTGCCGTTCGGCAGATTGACCACGCCGCGCACCATCTGGTCCGCGTGCTTGGGATCGACGCCGAGATTCATCGCGATTTCGACCGATTCGTCGAACTTGGCCTTGGCCCGCTCGCGCACCAGCTTGATGGCGTCATTGAGCGGATAGAGCTTGGTGCGCTCGATGCCCTCGCGCGCCTTGGCGATACGTTTTCCGATGTGCGCCATGACTTACTCCACCACTTCGAGGCCAATGGAACGGGCGGAGCCCTCGATCATCGCCGAAGCGCTTTCGATCGAATGCGTGTTCAGGTCGACGAGCTTCTTTTCCGCGATTTCGCGAATCTGAGCGCGCGTGACCTGGCCAACGAAGCCGCGTCCGGTGGTCTTGGAGCCCGACTTCACGCCCGCCGCCTTCTTGAGGAAGAACGACACAGGCGGCTGCTTCAGCTCGAAGGTGAAGGAGCGGTCCTGATAGGCCGTGATGATGACGGGGATCGGCGTCCCCTTCTCGGTCTGCGCCGTCTTGGCGTTGAACGCCTTGCAGAACTCCATGATGTTCAAGCCGCGCTGACCGAGCGCGGGACCGATCGGCGGCGAGGGATTCGCCGAGCCGGCGGGCACCTGGAGCTTGATATAGCCCGTGATTTTCTTCGCCATTGTTCTTCTCCAACGTTTGGCCGTTCCGGCGCGGCGCGAGGCCCGCCTTCAAGGCCGGTTGCAGTCGCGTGGTCCGACATGATGTCCCTAATGGCGATTAAGGGCATGTCCGCCACGCGTCCCTCGAAGCGGCGAACCGCTTCGAATTCCTTGCTCACTCCATCTCCCCGTTCACGGGGAGAGGGGGAAAAACTCTAAACCTTCTCCACCTGGGCGAACTCCAGCTCGACCGGCGTGGCGCGGCCGAAGATCGACACCGCCACCTTGACGCGCGAGCGATCCTCGTCGACCTCTTCGACGGTGCCGTTGAACGAGGCGAAGGGACCGTCGGCGACGCGCACGGTCTCGCCGACCTCGAAGGAAATGGTGGCCTTGGGCCGCTCGACCCCTTCCGCCACCTGCCCCTTGATGCGATTGGCCTCGTCCTCGCTGATCGGCATCGGCTTGTTGTCGGCGCCAAGAAAGCCCGTCACATTCGGCGTGTTCTTGATCAGCGAGAACACCTGATCCGTGAGATCGCATTTGACCAGCACATAGCCGGGAAAGAACTTGCGTTCGGTGTTGACCTTGCGACCGCGCCTGACCTCGACGACATGCTCGGTTGGAACCAAAATCTCCTCGAAACGGTCGGCGCAATTGCGCTGCGCCGCCTGCTCGCGAATCGACTCCGCGACCTTCTTCTCGAAGTTCGAATAGGCGTGAACGATATACCAGCGCATGCTCATGGTGGCGCGCTCAGCTCCAAAGTATTATGGCTATTGACCAACCCGCAGCATGAGCCCGACGCCCATCCGCAGCACCCAATCCACGACGACGAAAAACAGGCTCGAGGCCAGCACCATCAAAATCACGAGACCACTGGTGATCATGGTTTCGCGCCGCGTGGGCCACACGACCTTCTTCGCCTCGGAGCGGACTTCCTGTAGGAACTGGAACGGATTGGCCATGCGACTACCTGACGGCGTGAATGAAACGGAAGGGAGCGCCGGCTTTCGAGCCCTCCGCAAAACAGTCGCGGCGCGGAGCCACTCGGCCACGCGCCACGAATGAAGGCTTATAACGGCAATCCCAAGCGCCGCCAAGCGGAAAATTTTCGGGATTCTTGGGCGCGGCGGGCGGGCCTCATGGGACGCGAGCCGCCTGTTCGCGCGGCTCGGGCGCGCGCGGCTCCGCCGCATTTGATCAAATCGCACGGTTCGCGATAAGCTCCGATGTCGCTCCGGGAAGTCAACACCGGATACGTAAAAGACGAAGGGGGAATAATATGTCGCTTCGCTTTGGCGCGCTTTTGCTCGCATTACCGATCATGATCTCGAACGCGCAGGCGGCCGCCACGCCGTCGGATGGCGCCAGCCATCAAGCGCTGGTCGTCGCCGCCCCGGCGGGAGACCAGGCCGCCATGCCCGGCGGCTGCGCCGGCTGCGCGGGTCACGACTGCGCCAACTGCCCGCTGCTCCATGCGGCGGCGACGGCATCGGGCGCGCCGGCCGCGAAGAACGAAACGCCCTGCAAGTAGAGCTGGGCGCGGTGATCGATCTCGCCCCGTTTCCCTCGCCGCGCGGCGGGTGTATGGCAGACTGGGTTGTCGTTTCCCGCCTCGGGAGCGCGCTTGGAGCGTAAAGTCGGCCAATGAGCGCGTGCATCGGCGAAGGCGCGAGCGGCGGGGAGCCGAACCCCACCAAGACGCTGGCTTTTTTGTCCTCCGGCTCGCCCGAGGCCGAGGAGGCGCGCGAACGGCTGGTCGCCAAATATGGCGCCGTCGCCCCGGAAGAGGCGGACTGCATCGTCGCGCTCGGCGGCGACGGCCTGATGTTGCGCACGCTGCATCGCTTTCTGGGCGATGGCAAGCCGATCTACGGAATGAATCGCGGCTCGGTCGGCTTCCTAATGAACACCTATCGCGAGAGCGGCCTGCGCAAGCGCATCGCCGCCGCGAAACGCTCGATCATTCATCCGCTGCTGATGCAGGCCGTCGACCGCGGCGGCGGCGAATTCAGCGCGCACGCGATCAACGACGTATCGCTGCTGCGCCAGACCGCGCAAATCGCCAAGCTGCGCATCCTCGTCAACGGCGCCGAGGCGATGGCGGAACTGGTCGCCGACGGCGTGCTGGTCGCGACGCCGGCGGGCTCGACCGCCTATAATCTCTCCGCGCACGGCCCGATCCTGCCGCTCAACGCGCCGCTGATGGCGCTGACGCCGATCTCCGCCTTCCGCCCGCGCCGCTGGCACGGCGCGCTGCTGCCGGATCGCGCCAAGCTGCGCTTCGAGGTGCTCGAGGCGGAAAAGCGCCCGGTCTCCGTGGTCGCCGATCACGACGAATTCCGCGACGTCGCCAGTATCGACGTCGCGATGGACCACGAGACGCGGCTGGTGCTGCTGCACGACCCCGGCCATTCGCTGGAGGAACGCATTTTGCGCGAGCAGTTTGGCTATTAAGGGCGGCGGTCCGCCTCCTCCTTGGGCTTTGCCACATCCCGCGCCAATGCTATAGCCCGTCGAGCGGCAAGGGGTGAGAGCAATGGCGAAAATCAAGGTTTCCAATCCGGTCGTCGAGCTCGACGGCGACGAGATGACCCACATCATCTGGACCTATATCAAGGAAAAACTGATCTATCCCTATCTCGACATCGATCTCAAATATTACGATCTGTCGATCGAGAATCGCGACGCCACCGCCGACAAGGTGACGGTCGACGCCGCCAACGCCATCAAGCAATTCGGGGTCGGCGTCAAATGCGCGACGATCACCCCCGACGAAGCGCGCGTAAAAGAGTTCGGCCTCAAGGAGATGTGGAAATCGCCCAACGGCACGATCCGCAACATTCTGGGCGGGGTGATCTTTCGCGAGCCGATCATCGCGCGCAACGTGCCGCGTCTCGTGCCTGGCTGGACCGCGCCGATCGTGATCGGCCGCCACGCCTACGGCGACGTGTATCGCGCCACGGATTTCAAGGTTCCCGGCAAGGGAAGGCTGACGATCAAATTCGAGGGCGAGGACGGCGCGGTGATCGAGAAGGAAGTATTTTGCTTCCCCGGCGCCGGCGTCGCGTTGGCGATGTATAATCTCGACGATTCCATTCGCGACTTCGCCCATGCGACGTTCAATTACGCGCTGGCGCGCAAATTTCCGGTCTACCTCTCGACCAAGAACACGATTTTGAAAGCGTATGACGGACGCTTCAAGGACTTGTTCCAGGAGGTGTTCGACGCGGAGTTCAAGCAGAAGTTCGCGGCGCTGGGCCTCACCTACGAGCATCGCCTGATCGACGACATGGTGGCCTCGGCGATGAAATGGTCCGGCGGCTATGTCTGGGCCTGCAAGAATTACGACGGCGACGTGCAATCGGACACCGTAGCGCAAGGCTTTGGTTCGCTCGGGCTGATGACCTCGGTGCTGATGACGCCCGACGGCCAGACGGTGGAGGCGGAAGCGGCGCATGGCACCGTAACCCGTCACTATCGCGAACATCAGAAGGGCAAGGAGACTTCGACCAACTCCATCGCCTCGATCTTCGCCTGGACCCGCGGCCTCGCCCATCGCGCCAAGCTCGACGACAATGCCGAGCTGGCGCGCTTCGCTTCGACCTTGGAGAAGGTCTGCGTCTCTACCGTCGAAGCCGGCTTCATGACCAAGGACCTTGCACTGTTGGTCGGCCCCGAGCAGAAGTGGCTGTCGACCGAAGGCTTCATCGACAAAGTCAGCGACAACCTGCAAGCGGCGATGGCGAAGTAGCTCCCTCGCCC
>JBAWEN010000585.1:0-6120 GCA_049591215.1 Methylocystis sp.
TTTCGGACCCGTTCTTCGCGCAGATCGACAAATTGAAGATCGATCTCGAAAAATCCGGCAAGCATTTCGTCAGCTTCGCCAATTACGACTATCTCGGCCTCGCGAATCACCCGCGCATCATCCAGGAGGCCAAGCGCGAACTCGACAATCTCGGGGTTGGCGCGTTGGCTTCGCGGCTGGTCGGCGGCGAACGCAGCACGCATAAGCCGTTCGAGGCGGAGATCGCCAAATTCCTTGGCTTCGAGAGCGCGCTGACACTGGTCTCGGGCTATCTCGCCAATGTCACGACCATCGCCTGGCTGATGGGCAAGCGCGACGCGATTTTCATCGACGAACTCGCGCATAACAGCATCGTCGCCGGCGCCGACGGCTCGGACGCCGAGGTCATCAAATTCCGCCACAACGACTATGACCATCTCGAACATCTGCTGCACAAGCGGCGCGAGGAGTTCCGCCATGTGCTGATCGTCGTCGAGGGCATTTACAGCATGGACGGCGACACCTGCGACCTGCCGCGACTGCTGGAGATCAAGGACAAGCACCAGATCTGGCTGATGCTGGACGAGGCCCATTCGCTCGGCGTTTTGGGCGAGACCGGACGCGGCCTGCCGGAGTTTCAGGGCGTCGATCCTTCGCGGATCGATCTCGTCGTCGGCACGATGTCGAAGACGCTGGCGTCTTGCGGCGGCTATGTTTGCGGCAGGAAGCAGGTGATCGACTGGTTCCGCTACACGCTGCCCGGTTTCGTCTACAGCGTCGGATTGTCGCCGGTGATTCTGGCCGCCGCCCGCACCGCGCTGCGACTCATGCAGGAGGAGACCTGGCGAATCGACAAACTCGCAAAAAACGCCGAGTTTTTCCGCGATTCCGCTCATGCCGCGGGGCTTTCCACCGGTCCGGCGATTGGCCGCGGCGTGGTGCCGATCCTGTTTCAGGACAGCGTCGAAACCATGTGGGCCTCGCAACATCTGCTGGAGCAGGGGTTTTACGTGCCGCCGATCGTGCAGATCGGCGTGCCAAAGGACCAACCGCGCCTGCGCTTCTTTATTTCCGCCAATCACACGGAAGCCGAGATTCTCGGCGTGATCGCGGCGTTGCGCGACATGCCGCCGGTTTCCGAGGAAGCGCACCGGATCGTCGCGGCGGCGATGGCCGGAGCATGACGCTTTATTCCAAAGAGTAGGGAGTGGAGGAAGCGCGCCCGTGAGCCCGACCGGTC
This sequence comes from Methylocystis sp., assembly GCA_049591215.1. Taxonomy (GTDB): domain Bacteria; phylum Pseudomonadota; class Alphaproteobacteria; order Rhizobiales; family Beijerinckiaceae; genus Methylocystis. Next base: position 1,220 of record JBAWEN010000585.1, read on the forward strand.
CAGCGGTCGAAGTCTCATGTAATTGCGCGCCGCCGCTCTCGTTTTTTGAAGCAGTGCAACTATAAAGGACGCTCGCCGCGTCGTTATGACGCTTTTATCGGCACTGGAACAGGGTTAGGTTTCGACATGGCGCAAATCGACGTGGCCCCGGCCAAAGGCCTGTTTGGGTTTTTGACATATAATAAGCTCCCGCGTTTGCTCTATGCGGGAATGACGGGATTCGCGCCGCCGCTCGATGTGGAGCGCTGGACCCTGCACGGCCATGCGCTTAACCCGCATTTCAAGCTGGTCGAGGCGCAGGAGTTTCTGGCCCGCCGGGATGGCGAATGGGTCGGACGCATTCTGGCGCAGGTCTATAAGCCGGAATTCACGCCCGTCGGCGCTTCGCGCTTTCAGTTCGGCTCGCTCGACGCCGTTGATGACATCGAGGTCGTGCGGGCTCTGACCGGCGCGGCGGAAGACTGGCTGAAAGCGCGAGGCGCCGATCGCGTCAGCGGTCCGTTCTCGCCGACGATCAACGGCGAATGCGGCATGCTTGTCGCGGCCTTCGAGTCGACGCCGGTGTTCTTGACGCCCTGGCATCCGCCTTATCTCTCCCGCCACGTCGAGGCGCTCGGCTATGTGAAGGCGCGCGATCTCCTCTCCTATCGGTTCGATCTGTCGCCGGACGACTTGAACCAGCCGGCCCGCGTCTCGAACCGGCGCGAGTGGAAAGACCGGCTGAAAATCCGCCAGATCGACTATTCCCGCATGAAAAAGGGCGAGACGCAGTTGATGTCGGACCTCTTCAACGACGGGTGGCGCGACAATTGGGGCTTTGTTCCCTTCACCCTCGACGAATTCAACTCCATCGCCGACGCTCTCAGCTTCGCCACGCCGCCGGAATACACGATGGTCGTCGAACTCGACGGCAAGCCGGTGTCCTTCGCCGTCGCGCTGCCCAATCTGTTCGAGATCATCGGCGATCTCGACGGACGTCTGTTCCCCTTCGGTCTCGCGCGGCTTATTCCGCGTTTTCGCAAGCACAAATACAAGAGCGGCAAGCTGCTGCTGCTCGGCACGCGCAAGGAGCTGCAAAACAGCGCCACCGGCGGCGCGATTCTGATGGCGATCATCGAGGAGCTGCGCCGGCGCGGCCTGGAGACGAATCTCGAACATCTCGAAGCCGGCTGGGTGCTCGAAGACAACATGGCGATGCGCCGGCCGATCGAAATGTTCGGCGGCAAGCTCGAAAAGATCCACCGCATCTACGACAAGCGCATATAGGCCGGGGCGCGAGACAGAAGGAACGAAATCCATGACCATCTCAGTCACGGCGAATGGCGCGGATCGCTCGCATATCGAAAGACGCAAGGCGATCCTGGAGAAATATCCACAGGTGCGCGAATTGTTCGGCCGCGACGAGACGACCTTCAAGATCGCCGCCGCGATTTTTGTCGGACAGTTGGTCATCGCGGCGTTTCTGGGCTGGCTCGGCCTCTCGTATTGGCCGCTGACCCTGCTGCTCGCCATTTGCGTCGGCGCCTTCGCCAATCACGCCAATTTCGTGATCATCCACGACGCCATCCACAACTGCGTGTTCGAGAACCATCTTCTCAACAAATGGACGGCGATCCTCGCCGATCTCTCCAACGGCTTTCCGACCGCGATGGGCTTTCGCTGCTACCACATCAAGCATCATTCGCATCTCTCCGCCTATGACTACGACGCCGACGTGCCGAGCCATTGGGAGGTGGAGTGGGTCGGCGATAGTGGCTGGCGCAAGGCGCTGTGGCTGTTTTTCTTCCCGGCGATTCAGTTGGCGCGTCTGTCGCGGCTAAAGGGCACGGTGCCGATCATGGGGAGATGGACCTATATCAACATCGCGGTCATCGTCGCCTTCGATATGTTCGTGCTGTGGGCGTTCGGGCCCAACGCCTTGCTCTATCTCTTCCTGTCGTTCTGGTTCTCGGTCGGGGGGCTGCACCCCTTGAGCGCGCGCTGGGTGCAGGAGCATTTCGCCTTCGGTCCCGATCAGGGAACCTTCGACTATTACGGCCCGCTCAACACGCTGGCGCTGAACATCGGCTATCACAACGAGCATCACGACTTCCACGAAATTCCGTGGACGCGGCTCCCGGCGTTGAAAGCCATGGCGCCGGAGTTTTACGACACGCTCGGCTGTCATCGTTCCTGGGTGGCGCTGCTCGTCACCTTTATTTTCGATCCCCGATATTCCCTGAACACGCGTTCGGAGAATGTCGAACATGCGGCGCATACGGCGGATGTCGCCGCGCAGCCGGCGGAGTGAGGTCATGACTTTCGACACAAAAAACATCGGCGGCGAGACGCCGGAGCAACTCAGCGCGTCGCCGCGCCTGTTCGAGAGCGCGCTGCTCGACAAGCTCTCGCGCGTGCATCATCTGACGCCAGTGATCATCTACACGCCGATCATTCTCGGGCTGACGATCTATTCGTTGACGCTGCAAGGCGCCGCCACGGTCGCGCTGGGCATTTTTGTCGGCTACACCGCCTGGACGCTGACCGAATATTTCGGCCATCGCTATCTGTTCCACACGGTGTTCGCGCTGCCGCTCGGACTCGGGCCGCGCTTCCAGTTTCTGATTCACGGCGTGCATCACATCTACCCGAGCGATCCGCTGCGCCTCGTCATGCCGCCGCTGCTGTCGGCGCCGATCATGCTGCTGGCGCTCGCCGTCATCCGCCTGCTATTCGGCGGCGTGTTCGGATGGCCGGTGCTGGCGGGATTCATCGGCGGCTATGTGATTTATGATTGCGTGCATTTCTGGACGCATCACGGCCAGCCGAAATCGAAGCTCGGCCATCTCGTGCGCCGCCTGCACATGCTGCACCACTTCCGCGACGCGACCAAGGGTTTCGGCGTGCATGCGATCTGGTGGGATTACGCGTTCGGCACCGCCTATCGCAAGGGCGACACGCCGGGCGCCAAGGCGGTGTGATGGGGTCTCTTCCTTCTCCCGTTCACGGGAGAAGGTGGCCCTTGCGAAGCAAGGGTCGGATGAGGGCGCCGCGTTTCTTCCGCCTTCTCCGCATAATTCAGGAGACTATGTGAGCGCTAATCTCGCAACATTCGCGGCGCGGAGAGAGCCCTCATCCGACCCGGCTACGCCGGGCCGCCTTCTTCCATAAGTGGGAGAAGGATTCGGCTCATCCTTGTCCCGTGCGGGCGAACCACTCGTCCTCGGAAATCACCTCGATTCCAAGCTCGCGCGCTTTCGTGAGCTTTGAGCCCGCGCCCGGACCGGCGACGACAAGGTCGGTCTTCTTCGACACGGAGCCCGCGATCTTCGCGCCGAAGCGTTCGGCCTGCGCCTTCGCCTCGTCGCGCGTCAGCCGCTCCAGGGCGCCGGTGAAGACGACGGTCTTGTCGGCGACCGGCGAGGAGGATTCAATTTCCGGCATCGGCTCCAGCGTCACTTCGCGCAGCAGCGCGTCGATCTCGCGCTCGTTGTGCGGCTCGGCGAAGAAATCATGTAGCGCCTCGACCACGACGGGACCGAGGCCGTCGATGGCGTCGAAAACCGCATAGGCTTCGCTGCCTTGTTCCGCCGCGCTGGCGGCGGCGCGGAGTTGCTCGAAATCGGCGAAATGCCGCGCGAGGCGGCGGGCATTGGTCTCCCCGACATGCCTCACGCCAAGCGCATAGATGAAGCGATTGATCGGAACGCGCCTGCGCTCCTCAATGGCTTTAAAAAGATTCCGCACCGAAGTCTCGCCAAAGCCCTCGCGGTTCTTGAGCCTCGTCAGGCTCGCCGCGTCGCGCCGTTCAAGCGTGAAGATATCGCTGGCGGTCTTGATCAGCCCCTGCTCGTAGAAATATTCGATCTGCTTGTCGCCGAGCCCCTCTATGTCCATCGCATTGCGCGAGGCGAAGTGCTTTAGGCGCTCGACCGCCTGCGCGGGGCAAATCAGCGATCCCGTGCAGCGGCGCGCGACATCGGCCTCGCCGGTTTTTTCGTCGATCTCCCGCAGCGCCGCCGAGCCGCAACGCGGGCAGACGTGCGGAAACTCGTAAGGCTTCGCGCCATGCGGGCGCTTGTCCGCGACTACTTCGACGATCTGCGGAATGACGTCGCCCGCGCGTTGCACGATCACGGTGTCGCCGACGCGAACGTCCTTGCGGGCGATTTCGTCTTCATTGTGCAGCGTGGCGTTGGACACGACGACGCCGCCGACCGTCACCGGCATGAGCCGCGCGATAGGCGTCAGCACTCCGGTGCGCCCGACGTTTATGTCGATCGCCTGAATAATTGTGTTCGCCTGCTCGGCGGGAAATTTATGCGCCACGGCCCAGCGCGGGGCGCGCGAGACGAAGCCGAGCCGCGTCTGCAAACGGATGTCGTCGACCTTATAGACCACGCCGTCTATGTCATAGCCGAGCGTCGCCCGCTGGGTTTCGATGTCGCGATAATGGGCCAGCATTTCGTCGGCGCTAGCGCATAGGCGCGTCAGCGGATTGACGGGCAAACCAAAGTCCGCGAAGGCGTCGATCACGCCCATTTGCGTTTTGGCCGGAAGTTCGCTCGCCTCGCCCCAGGCGTAGGCGAAAAAACGCAGGGGACGCCCGGCGGTGATGCTGGAGTCAAGCTGACGCAGGGAGCCCGCGGCGGCGTTGCGCGGATTGGCGAACGCCGGCTTTTTCGCGAGCGCCTGTCGCTCGTTGAGCGCGGCGAAATCCGCGTGCGCCATATAGACCTCGCCGCGCGCCTCGATCACCTCGGGCGCTTCGCCCTTCAGCCGATGCGGGATTTCCCCGATCGTGCGGATGTTGGCGGTCACGTCCTCGCCCTCGAAACCATCGCCGCGCGTCGCCGCGCTGACGAGTCGGCCGTTTTCGTAGCGCAACGAACAGGAGAGGCCGTCGATTTTCGGCTCCGCCG
>JBAWEN010000586.1:0-3755 GCA_049591215.1 Methylocystis sp.
GAATAGAGCTGCGCCGCGAGGCCGAAGGCGCGCCCCTCGATTGGCGGCGCATGGCAGCGGCGCGGCGCGACGGTGAGGCGGCAATCGGTCCCATCCAGCGAGACGACATGTCGTCCGAGCGGCAAGCGCGGCAGGCGCGCGCGCAGGCCCTCAAGGAATCGGCCGTCCACGCCGCGCCAGAAGATGGTCTCCAAATCGCCCGCGCGAAGATCGACATCGCGCCGCTCGCCGTCTTCGAGCGCGAGCCGTAGCCTCGTCGCCGAGCGCCCATCGCGGACGGGGAGGCGCAAAAATATGTCTTCGTCGTCGCGAAACGCCGCGCTCATCGGCAGTGCGCGGCTATCCTCGCGACGCGCCAGCAAGGCGAGGCTCTCCCGCGCTCGCGACACGCTGTCAGCGGGCAAATGCAGCGCGGCGAGCAACGCTTCTACGGTCTCGCGAGGAACCGCGTGCTCCACGCCGTCGACGTCGCGCCAACTGGGCGCCACGCCCGCCGCTTGCGCCAGCGCGAAGACGAGTTCGGGCGGCGCTTCCCTCTCGAATCGACGGCCTTGGGCCGCGGCTTGTTCGTGCAAGACGACGATCGAGCGCGCGGAGGTCGCGACGCCGTTTGGAGCAAGCTCGGCGGGCGCGGTCGCGAGGCGAATGCTCCAATCGAAACCGTCGCGCGTTGGCGGCGGCGTGACGGTTATGGGCCGTGCCCCTCTGTGCCAGATAATGGTTGCGCGCTCGGCGTCGCGCGCGCGTTCCGTCGGCGTATAGAGACAGGCAAGCAGCGTCGTCGCGGAACCGTCGCGCCAATCTTCCTCGCGCATCAGGACGCCATCGGCGCGGCGCCATTCGATGTCGGGAATGAGCGTCTCGTCGAGCGGCGCGCCCAGCAGAAAGCTGTCGCGCCTCAGCGCGGGAAAGTCTTTGCGCAGCGCGATCAGCCTCCCCGCGAACGCCAGCAGCTCCCGGTCCGCCCCGCTCCAATCGAGCCAGGCGGTTTCGTTGTCTTGCGCATAGGCGTTGTTGTTGCCGGCCTGCGTCTGGCCAAGTTCCGCGCCCATCGACAGCATGGGCGTTCCGCGCGCGAGCAGCAGGCTCGCCAGCAGATTGCGCTGGTCCTTGCCGCGCGCCGCGAGGATGGCGTCGTCGTCCGTTTCGCCGTCGACTCCATTGTTCCACGAAAAATTCTCGTTCGTCCCGTCGCGATTGTCCTCGCCATTGGCGGCGTTGCGCTTGTGCGAATAAGAAACGAGATCGCGCAATGTGAAGCCGTCATGCGCCGTAATGAAATTGATGCTTCTTGACGGACGGCGATGCGGCTCGAAGAAATCCCGCGACCCCGCGACGCGCGTCGCGAGTTCGCCGACGCCAATGTCGTCGCCGCGCCAGAAGCGCCTCATACAATCGCGGAAGCGATCGTTCCACTCGGCGAGCGGCCCCGGAAACTTGCCGAGTTGATAGCCTCCTGGGCCAATGTCCCACGGCTCGGCGATGAGCTTTAGTTCGCGCAACACGGGGTCTTGCAGCAGCGCCGCGAGAAACGGCGCCTGCGCGTCAAAACCCTCGGCTCGGCGCGCGAGCGTTGTCGCGAGATCGAAACGAAAGCCGTCCACGCCGCCAAACTCAGCCCAGGCGCGCAACGCGTCAAGCGCGAGGCGCGCGACCGGCGCGCGGTCCATCGCGAGAATATTGCCGCAGCCGGCGTCGTTGACGTAATGACGCGGCGCATCCGGGCGCAGTCGATAATAGGTCGCATTGTCGAGTCCGCGCAGCGACAGCGTGGGGCCGAGTTCGTCGCCTTCGCCCGTGTGGTTGAACACGACGTCGACGATGACCTCGATCCCCGCGTGATGCAGCGCCGCGACCGCTTCTTGCACATCGTCCCAACCGCCGGGCGCGAGCCGCGGGTCGGGCGCCATCATCGCGACGGGATTATAGCCCCAGTAATTGGAAAGGCCGAGGCGGGTCAAGTGACGTTCGTCGATCCACGCCGCGCAGGGCATAAGTTCGACCGCGGTGACGCCGAGCCGCGTCAGATGCGCGATCGCGGCCTCATGCGCAAGGCCCTTGAAGGTTCCGCGTAGCGCTTCCGGCACGTCCGGATGAGTCTTGGTGAAGCCTTTGACATGCAGTTCGTAGAGGATCGTGTCCTCCCACGAATGCCGCGGCCGAGAGGACGTATCGGCGCGCGAAGGACGCGTGGCGACGCCCTTTGGCGTGAAGGGCGCGCTGTCGCCGCGACCGAAAGAGAGATCCGCCGCCGCGTCGTCCACCTCATAGCCGAACATCGAGCGGTGCAAAGCAAAGGGCCGGTCGAGTTTCAGCGCATAGGGATCGACCAGAAGTTTCGACGCGTTGAAGCGAAGGCCCTTTTCGGGCTCATGGGGCCCGTGAGCGCGCAGTCCGTAACGCCGGCCTTGTTTCAGTCCCTCGACATGCGCATGAAATACATCGCCGGTGCGATGGCCGATGCGAACTCGTTCGAGTTCCACCTCGCCCGCTTCGTCGAACAGGCAGAGGTCGATCGCTCGCGCCGACGTGGAGAAGACGGCGACATTGGCGCCCGTCGCCGTCAGCGTGAGGCCCAGCGGTTCGTGCGCGCCTTGCGTGACGCGCGTCATGGCGCTCCTGAGGCGGCGCGGGCCGCGAGCAGGCCGCGATAAAGCTCGGCGTAGCGCCGCGCGGGATGACGCCAGGAAACGTCGGTCCTCATGCCATTGCCCTGCAACTGGCGCCATCGCCCCTTGTCGGCGAAGAGATTTCGCGCCCGATGCAATGTCGCCGCCAACTCATCGACCGTCACCGGCGAAAATGTGAAGCCCGTCGCGACGCCGGCTCGAAGCGCCATTTCGTTGGCGTCGATAATCGTGTCGCGCAGGCCGCCGACCCGCGTGACAATCGGCGCGGCGCCGTAACGCAAGGCGTAAAGTTGCGTGAGGCCGCAGGGCTCGAAACGCGAGGGGACGAGAATCACATCCGCGCCCGCCTGCATGAGATGGGCGATGTCCTCGTCGAAGCCGATCTTGACGCCGACTTCCCCAGGATTCTTGCGCGCCGCCTCCGTGAAACCCTGTTCAAGCGGCTTGTCGCCGGCGCCGAGCAGCGCCAATTGGCAATTTCGCCCGACGAATTCGGGCAAGGCTTCGAGCAGGAGATCGAGTCCCTTTTGCCACGACAAGCGGCTGACGACGCCGATCAAAAAGGATCGCGGGTCGCCGCGCAGGCCGAAGCGCTGTTGCAACGCGGTCTTGTTTTTCGCGCGAAGCGACAGGGAGGACGGATCGTAGCGCGCGGCGATGCGCGGGTCGCTGGCGGCACTCCAGACGCTCTCGTCGACGCCGTTGAGAATTCCAACGACATCGCCGGCCCTCGCGCGCAAAAGCCCGTCAAGGCCCATGCCGAATTCCGGCGTCATGATTTCGGCCGCATAGCTCGGCGACACCGTTGTGACGCGGTCGGAAAATTGCAGTCCCGCTTTCAAAAAACCGACGTCGCCGTAAAATTCAACGCCGTCGATCGCGAAGGAGTGCGCGGGCAAACCGAGCGCGGGCAATATGCTCTTGGGGAATTTGCCCTGAAAGGCCAGATTGTGGATCGTGAGAACCGTCGCCGGACGCGGCGCGCCGCTGTAGCGCAGATAGGCCGGGGCCAGCGCCGCCTGCCAATCATGCGCGTGAAGAATATCGGGACGATAGTTCGGCAGCAGGCCTTGCGCGATCGAACTCGCCGCCCGCGCCAGCGCGGCGAAGCGCAACGCATTGTCC
>JBAWEN010000587.1:0-1785 GCA_049591215.1 Methylocystis sp.
CCGTTTTGGCCTTGAACGCCGGGTCAAACTTCTTGCGTGCCTTCGTCATATCCATGCTCCATCGGTTGCGACAGAGCAGGACGCTTCACACCTTAACGGCTGGTCCCAAATTCGGGGTCCACTTCAACCGTCTGCGCGCTGCGGCGGCGTTCTCCTCTGGGCCACCCGGCGGCACCGCGGGCGTGCGTCCGCCTTCGCACATCGCCACCAGCTCCGTGACGAATCCGTGAACCTCGTGCGAGACCTCGAGTGCGTGATGGTCGGCGGCCCCGCGTTCGATCGCGAAGCTGTCGAGCAGCGATGGCGTCGCGAAGCCCCGCACGACGAGGGCGAGCTTCCAGGCAATGTCGGCCGCGTCCATGAACGCCGCGTTGATCCCCTCCCCGCCGAGCGGACTGGACAGATGAGCGGCGTCACCCAACAGGAAGCGCCGGCCGTCGCTCAGGTTTGCCACCTCGCGCTTGTGCATCTTGAAATAGGAAATCCAGCGCAGATCGCTCAATCCCGCATCGACCCCGATCCGGGCGCCGAGTATCGCGTCCAACGCGGCGACAGTCGGCAGCTCGCTACGCGTATCGGCCTCGTCGCGGTTGACGAAAATAAGCCAGCGGTCGTCCGGCAGCGGCGACAGCAAGACGAACCCGGTCGGCCCCACGATGACGCGACCGCTTTCGGGCGGCGCGGGAAGAAGAACCTTCGCGTCGGCGACAATATATCGACCGTCATAGGTGTCTCCGCCGAGATGCTCGTCCATCGAGTGACGGGTGATGCTGCGCCCGCCCCCAGCGCCCAGCACGTAAGCCGCCGTGACGACCTCCGTTTTTCCGCCGGTATCGAGCGTCACGCGCAGACCGTCCGGATCATCTTCGATCGATGTCACGCCGCTGCCGAATTCGATCTCCAGCCCCTGGCCCTTGAGGTGCTCGCGCAGAATGCTTTCGGTGCGCCACTGCGGAAGGCTGCATTGAAATTCAAATGGGCTGCCGGTAGCGGCGAAGTCGACGGTCGCGACCTTCTGCAAGCCAGGACCGAGGAGCTGAACCTGCCGGATGCGTACGCCCGCGCGCAAGAACGGCTCGATCAGCCCGCTCCGGCGCAGGATCTCCAGAATCGCCGGTTGCAGGGCCGTGCCACGGGTCTCGTGATGGGGCTCCGGACGGCGCTCCACGACGCGCGGCCTGACGCCATGGCGAAGCAGCTCGCTGGCCGCGAACAATCCTGCCGGTCCGGACCCCACGATCAGGACGGTCGGGCCACGCTCACCAATTTGACGGGAATTCACCAAACGACATGTCCTCGATGGACGCCCACCGGTCGACCGCGCACAGAGTAGCCGCAGGTCTATGCGTTGGGCAACAACGCAGCACGGCCACCAGCTCCGCTTCATCGAAGCCTTCGCGGCACTGCACCGTGTGCAGATTACGGCTTTCGGTCCAACCCAGCTCTGCAAGCGCCTGCGCGAGCCGGGTCACGCGGGCCTTTCCCTCGGGATATTTTTCCTAGAATGCCGTTAATAAGCCGATCCGCTGCACCCGCTCTAGCTGGGCGCGTGCAGCAATCGGCCACTCTGCGGCGCGACCCGCCCCAGCAATGAACTCCCGTCGTCGCATCCGTCATCCCCAATTCGAGGCGTGAAGGTCTCTCAACTTTTGTTATGGTGCAAGCGGCGGCTCCTGGCGTGAACCCGATCGTGTCCCTTGGCGTGGTGTAGCAAGCTGGGCTTGATCACCATCTTCGCCGGCGTTTGCCGGGTTATTCAGGTTGCCACGGCGGGCAATCCGACGA
>JBAWEN010000588.1:0-12461 GCA_049591215.1 Methylocystis sp.
GCGCCGAAGGGCCCGACCGCCCCGGCGGCCGCCGCCGCGCCGCCACCGCCGCCGGACCCGACCTTCATCGGCCGCCTATATCACGCCTATAAGGACGAATGGGGCCTTGGCGCTCCGCCCGACGCGCCCCCGGGCTCGCCGCCGAGCCGCCGCGCTTATTTCCCGCCGGCGCCCGAGTCTTCCGGCCCCTATCCCTTCACCGAATGGCCGTTCGGCGGCGCCAACGGCGTCGGCATAACGACTCCCAATTCGGTCGACAGCCCGCTGATGACCGCGCTGGCGCCGACCGCGGTCGGCGGCTGGCTGAGCGACAACCACATCCAGATCTATGGCTGGGTCAATCCCGGCTTCAACCTCAGCAACACCCATACGCTGCCGGGCCAGATCACCGGCGGCAACAACCCCGCCGCTTACTCCTATGTGCCCAATGTCATCCAGCTCGATCAGGTCGTGACGATCTTCGAGCGCCTGCCCAACACGGTGCAGCAAGACCATTGGGATTGGGGTTTCCGCTTCTCGCCGCTGTTCGGCGAAACCTATCGCTACACCACGGCGAGCGGCATCTTCAGCGATCAGTTGCAGAAGTGGAACAAGTTCGCCGGCTATGACGCGCCTATGATCTACGGCGAACTCTATGTCCCGGGAGTGTTCGAAGGCCTGTTGCTGCGCCTTGGCCGCTATATCTCGGTGCCGGACATCGAGGCCCAGCTCGCCCCGAACAACTACATGTATTCGCACTCGATGACCTATGGTTACGACAACTACACCAATCAGGGCCTCGTCGCCTCGTTACAGCTGACCAAGAACTGGATGGTGCAGGGAGCCATAGCAATCGGCACGGACTCGTCGCTGTGGAACGCGCGCAACACCAGTTATCCGGCCCTGCCGGTGGGCGCGGTGTATTCTAATCTCCCGGGCGTTTTCACGACGGTGCCGGCGGGCTATCTCATGGCGGGTCAATCGGGCTACAATGGCCAGGTCGATCCCGGCATCAGGCCCAGCTTCACGGGTTGTATTCGCTACCAGTCGGATAACGCTTACAACGCGATCTACTCCTGCGCCAACGCGATCAACGGCGGAACTTACGGCTACAACAACCTCCAGCAATATACGACGACCTTGTACCACAAGTTCAACGAGGAGTGGCACATCTCGATCGAAGGCTGGAACATGCATCAGAACATCACGCCAAACACGTTCTCTCCGTTCTATGGCGCGATTCCCGATCAGTTCCTCAACCAGAACAACGTGTTCCCGGTGGCGACTTGCAAGGGGAACCTCCAGCCAAGCTGCACCTCGAGCGAATGGTCCGTGCTGACCTACTTGAACTACAAATTCTCGCCTCAGGACAACCTCTCCTGGCGCGCTGAATACTTCAACGACATCACCGGTCAACGCACGGGCTTCGCGACCTCGTACTTCAACTATGCGATGGGCTGGCAGCATTGGTTCACGCCCACCATCACGATCCGTCCGGAAGTGGCCTTCTACAATTCTCTGAAGACCCCGGCCTTCTCGAACGGCACGCAGAGCCACGCCACGATCTTCTCGGCCGATTTGATCTGGCATTACTAGGATAGACACTTTTCGCGCGGCCTGAATGTCAGGCCGCGCGGGAAAAAGAGAACAGGAGCGGCGGCATGTCTCGACATGCCGCCGTTTTGCGTTTGAAGCGGCGAGCGCCCTCATCCGACCCTCGCTTCGCGAGGGCCACCTTCTCCCGTAAACGGGAGAAGGGAGCGCCCTTGCTATTTAAATTATTGAAGTTGAATCAAACGGCGTCCACTTCGTCTCCCACTTGTGGGAGAAGGTGGCCCTTGCGTAGCGAGGGTCGGCCGAGGGCCGTCTCCCCTCCTCCAAACAACGACGCCCACAATCCCGCGCGCAAAAGTGCTACACTGCCGCCATGCGCGCGATGGTGCTGCGGCGGGCCGGCGGGAAGCTCGTCATGGAGGAGCGTCCCGAGCCCCAGCCGGGGCCGGGCGAAGTCAGACTGCGGGTCGAGGCCTGCGGCGTCTGCCGCACCGATTTGCATGTCGTCGACGGCGAATTGCCGAACCCCAAGCTGCCGATCGTGCCGGGGCACGAGATCGTCGGCAGGGTCGAGGCGCTCGGGGCCGGTGTGACGCTGGCGATCGGCGCGCGGGTCGGCGCGCCGTGGCTCGGCCACACCTGCGGCCATTGCCGCTATTGCGCCAGCGGGCGCGAGAATCTGTGCGACGCGCCGCTGTTCAACGGCTACACGCGCGACGGCGGCTTCGCCAGCCATGTCGTCGTCGACGCCGCCTACGCCTTTCCGCTCGCCGAATCGCTCGACCCCGTCGCCGCCGCGCCGCTGCTCTGCGCCGGTCTGATCGGCTGGCGGTCGCTGAAGGCGGCGGGCGAGGCCGAACGAATCGGCATATACGGCTTTGGCGCCGCGGCTCATATTGTCGCGCAACTGTGCCGCTGGCAGGGGCGGCGCGTGTTCGCCTTCACCCGCGACGGCGACCTCGCCTCCCAGAAGTTCGCGCTTTCGCTGGACGCGGAATGGGCGGGCGGCTCGAGCGAGGCGCCGCCGGAGCCGCTCGACGCCGCGATCATCTTCGCGCCGGTCGGCGCTCTGGTCCCGGCGGCGCTGGCGGCGGTCGCCAAGGGCGGGCGCGTGGTCTGCGGCGGCATTCACATGAGCGACATCCCGGCTTTCCCCTATTCGCTGCTGTGGGGCGAGCGCAGCGTCGCCTCCGTCGCCAATCTGACGCGCGCGGACGGATTCGAGCTGCTGGAACTCGCCGCGCGGGCGGGCGTGCGGACGACAACGCGGGCCTATCCGCTGGAGGCGGCCAACGAGGCGCTGGCTGATTTGCGCGAGGGACGACTGGAAGGCGCGGCGGTGCTGACGCCGTAACGAAACGCGTGTAGGCGCGGGAAGGGCCTTCATGGACCCCTGGCAGACTTGGGCGTGGCCCTGGCTGACGACGATGGACATATATCGCCGCGCGCTGGAGCCCGGGCGGGAAGAAGCCGCCGCGCCCAGGGAGGCGGAATGGACGACGCCAAACCGCGTGACGCTGGAGCTGTCGAGCTTGCTGCTGCGCGATTTCTCACCGGGAGAGAGCCGAGGCCGTCCCGCGCTGGTCGTCACACCCTTTTCCCAGCACGACGCCGCGCTCGCCGATCTCGCGCCCGGCCATAGCCCGATCGAGAGCCTGCTGGCCAATGGCTGTCACGATCTTTTCCTCGCCCAGTGGAAATCGGCGACGACGAAGACGCGGCTGAACACCATCGATTCGCAATTCGCCGCGCTCAATGTCGCCGTCGACGAGATCGGGCCGCCGGTCGATTTGGTCGGCCTTTGTCAAGGCGGCTGGCTGTCGTTCGCCTACGCCGCGCGCTTTCCCAATAAGGTGCGCCGCGTCGTTCTCGTCGGCGCGCCGATCGACACGGCCGCGGCGCCATCGGCTTTCTCCGGCAAGATCAATGCGATGACCGCCTCCGTGATCGATGAACTGATTCGTCGCGCTGGCGGACTGGCGCTTGGGCGCGACCTAGCCGAACTTTGGCCGCGCCCGCCCGATAACGTCGCGCGGATGCTGGAGGCGCTGGAGCTGGAGCCGCCGACAACCGAGACGGCGCGGCGCACGCTGGAAAATTTCTCACGCTGGGACGCCCGCCTGCTCGATTTGCCGGGCTCCTATCATCGCGAGGTCTTTCACTGGCTCTATCGCGAGAACCGGCTGGCGACGGGACGCTTTTGGGCGCTGGGGCGCCGAATCGATCCGAGCCGCATGGAACATCCGCTGTTTCTGCTGGCCGGCGAGCGCGACGACATCGCGCCGCCGGCGCAGGTTTTCGCGGCGGCGGCGCTCGTCGGCGCACGGGAAAGCGACATAGAGACCGCGCTCGCGCCCTGCGGGCATCTGGCGCTTTTCATGGGCCGGCGCACGGCCGAGACGCAGTGGCCGCGCATCGCGAAATGGCTATCGAACTGAAGCGCTTCGTTCTTCGCCTTGACTTCGCGGGACGCATGGCATATTCGGCCTTTCTCGCGTGCAACACGCCGCCGCGGGGGAGTAGCTCAGTTGGTTAGAGCGCCGGCCTGTCACGCCGGAGGTCGCGGGTTCGAGTCCCGTCTCTCTCGCCATTTCCTCTTCAAATCCCCAAATCCTCGCGCGACCGATCGCCGCACGGACGCCGTCGCGCGTTGCGCTAATCGTGAGACGCGCTACGATCGCGCTTACCCGCGGCGCCGGGCGCCGCACGAACAGGCAAGCCCCCACGAGGGCCAAGGGAGATGGAACGGCATGAGTCACGTCGCGCATGAATTGCACGAGGAATTCCCGGAAAAGGCCGAGGCGATCAAGCAGTTGAAGGGCGGCAACGCGCATTTCGCGCGGATCGCCGATCTCTATCACGAGCTCAACCGCGCCATTCACCGCATGGAGACCGATGTCGAGCCGGTCGCCGACGAGACGCTCGAAGGCTTGAAAAGGCAGCGGCTTACGCTGAAGGACGAGATCGCGCAGTTTCTGGCGACGGCCTAAGACTTCCATAAAATGCGGATGAAATAATCTCGCCGCGCCCTCCCCTCCCCATTCGTGGCAAGGGAGCGGCGCGGCGAGCCAGCGGCTCAGGTTAGCCGCGAAATCGTCAGCGGCTGGCGAGAACCGTCACGTTCACCTGGCCGGTGCCGGTGTGAATCAGCCCAAGCGCCGTGGCCGCGCCGCGCGAAACGTCGAGGCTGCGGCCGGTCCAGGCGGCCGGCCCGCGATCGTTGATGCGCACGACCACCGAGCGCCCGCCATGCGACAGCAGCAGCCTCGTGCCGAGCGGCAGAGTCCTGTGCGCGGCCGTAAGCCCCCATTTGTTGAAGCGCTCTCCATTGGCGGTGTGGGTGTTGGGCTCAAACCGCTTCGGTCCGCCGCCATACCACGAGGTCATGGCCGTGAAGGAACGGGCGCCGAGAATCGCGCGGGCCGCGTGACGCGCGGCGCTCGCGTGACGCGACGCTCGCGGGTTCGCATAGAGGGCCGACCGAACGGTCGCGTGGCTTCGAACCTCCCCGTAATAGTCGTTGACGACATGCGCCTTGGCTTCAAGTGGAATAGACATCAGTCCAACCGCGAAAAGCCCCGGGATGAGTCGCTTCATTCATTACTCTCCTTGTACGATACACAAAGCATATTCGTTTTCACGAACACGCTATTCCAGCGCTTGCGGCGCTGATCCATCCTCCACAGGGTTGATGAGACTTTTTAGACCTATAAACCGATTGTGACGGAATAATGTTCAGTACTATTTTTCATGTGGCGACAATATGCGAGTGAATCACAAACACGTTATTCATCGATACCGCGACTTACCAAATGCAATGATGGCGTATATGGCGATATTCCGCGGCTGCACTCTCGATAACCCAGCCTGAAACTCGGTTGTTTCAATTGTGTGACAAATATTATCGGATAATTATTTACACATTGCCTATACATACAACAAAGGTATTTTGGCGAGCGAAGACGCTGCGATCGAGGCCGAAGCAAGACGTCGCCCCCCGCACGCCGAGGCGGCTGAAAACCGCCGAAAGACCCATCGCCGACGCGCGGCGGCGCCTCGGTCGCGAACCGCGGGGAACGGTGGCCTCGAGGATCGCGGCGGCGCCGATGTTTGGACGGATCGCGGCTGGTTCGTCGCCGTCAGCCCTGGCGCGACAGGCGCTTAGCGAGGCCGGCGGGCGCGAAGTTCCGTATGAGCGAAACCCCTTTCGCGGCGGCCGGCGCGGCGAGCGCCGGGAATGCGTGCTTTGTGACGAGTATGCGTATATAAGGAGCGAAGTGGGCGGCGACGCATCCGTTTCGTGACGTCAGCGGGGCGAACTCGACTTGGCGCGCGCGAGGGACCGATATTTCGCGGCGACGCTCCTTTGGCCGGCGACGTTTGGCCGGCGGCGAGCCCATTTGGCGCGCCAGTCCGCGCCCTTATGCATATGTGGCGCTTTCTTGTAACGGCCGCGCGGGAAGCGAACCTTCAGTTTCGGTTCATGTCGCAAAGGCCAGGATCGAGTCGCGAAAACATCCTGGCCGCAACAAAAAGGTTGACAATGCCGACCATCGCTCTCGTCGACGACGATCGCAACATTCTCACATCGGTGTCGATCGCCCTGGAAGGTGAAGGCTATCGCGTCCAGACCTACACCGACGGCGCCGCCGCGCTCGACGGCCTGCGCGCCAATCCGCCGGACCTCGCCATTTTCGACATCAAGATGCCGCGCATGGACGGCATGGAGTTGCTCCGCCGGCTGCGGCAGAAATCCGATCTGCCGGTGATCTTCCTCACCTCGAAGGACGAGGAGATCGACGAATTGTTCGGCCTCAAAATGGGCGCCGACGACTTCATCCATAAGCCGTTCTCGCAGCGTCTGCTGGTCGAGCGGGTCAAGGCGATCCTGCGCCGCGCCAACCCCAAGGAAGCGGCGGCGCAAAAGGAATCCGAAGCCAAGGTGCTGGAGCGCGGCGCGCTGACGATGGACCCGGAGCGCCACGCCTGCACCTGGCGCGGCGATCCGGTGGTGCTGACGGTGACGGAATTCCTGATCCTTCAGGCGCTGGCGCAGCGTCCCGGCGTCGTCAAGAGCCGCAACGCGCTGATGGACGCGGCCTATGACGATCAGGTCTATGTCGACGACCGCACCATCGACAGCCACATCAAGCGGCTGCGCAAGAAATTCAAAATGGTCGACGACGATTTCGAGATGATCGAGACGCTTTACGGCGTCGGCTATCGCTTCAAGGAAGGCTAAACCCTGTCGTTTCGGCAAGGAGAGCGCGGACCGATGAGCGTCGAGACGCAAGAGCGGGCGCGAGAGCCGGCGCGGCAAAACCGGGCGCGGCGCGTCGCCTCCGCCCGGCTGCTGCGGCTGTCGCGGGCGGCGCAGGCGCGGCTGTCCTCGTCATTGACGCGGCGCATCGTCGTGCTCAATCTCGGCGGGCTGGTCGCGCTGCTCGGCGGCTTTCTCTATCTCAACCAGTTTCGCGAGGGGCTGATCGAGGCGCGCGTCACGAGCTTGCTGACGCAGGGCGAGATCATCGCGGCGGCGGTGGCGGGCTCGGCCACGGTGGACACCGACGTGATCACCATAGACCCGGAAAGGCTGCTGAAACTCGCCCCGGGCGAGAGCTACAACGTCACCGACGGAAGCCAGCGGGCGATGGAGTTTTCGCTCAACCCCGAGCGCGTCGGCCCCCTGCTGCGGCGACTGGTGTCGCCGACCCGCACCAGGGCGCGCATTTACGACCGCGACGGCGAGCTTTTGCTGGATTCGCGCTCGCTTTCCGGCCGTTCGAACATTCTGCGCTTCGATCTGCCGCCGGGCGTCGCGTCGAGGGCGCAAATCAGCGGCGACGCCCAGACGCCGTTCGAGGAGTTCGTCAGCATGCTGCGGCGCTGGAGCCGCCCGGGATTGCCGCTCTATGAGGACATCGGCGCCGGCAACGGCAAGGCCTATCCCGAGGTCGGGGATGCGCTCGCGGGGAACGCGCGCTGGGTGGTGCGCGCCAACGCCAAGGGCGAGACGATCATCTCGGTCGCGGTTCCCGTGCAGCGCTTCCGCTCCGTGCGCGGCGCCCTGCTGCTGTCGACGCTGGGCGGCGACATCGACGTCGTGATCGCCACCGAACGCTGGGCGATCATCCGCATCTTTCTGGTTTCCGCCGGCGTGATGCTGCTGCTGTCGCTGCTGTTCGCCGGCGCCATCGCCGAACCGATGCGGCGCCTCGCCGAAGCCGCCGAGCGCGTGCGCCGCGGCGTCAAGTCGCGGCAGGAGATTCCCGATTTCACCGACCGCCAGGACGAGATCGGCCATCTCTCCGGCGCGCTGCGCGACATGACCAAGGCGCTTTACAACCGCATCGAGGCGATCGAGCATTTCGCCGCCGATGTCGCGCATGAGCTGAAAAACCCGCTGACCTCGCTGCGCAGCGCCGTCGAAACCCTGCCGATCGCCAAGACCGAGGCCTCGCGCGAGCGACTGCTGGAGATCATCAAGCACGACGTGGGCCGGCTGGACCGGCTGATCAGCGATATTTCCGACGCGTCGCGACTCGACGCCGAACTAGCGCGCGCCGACATGGCGACCGTGAATCTGGCCGCGGTGCTCGAAACCGTCGTGTGCATGTCGCGCGGCGTCGACACCGGCGACCATGTGACGGTCGAACTGACCAAACAAAAGGCCGAGAGCGAGGCGGCGCGCTGCGGCTGGCGGGTGCTCGGCCATGATTCGCGCCTCGCCCAGGTGTTCGACAACCTCATCGTCAACGCGCGCTCCTTTTCGAAGCCGGGCGGCGTGGTTCGGGTGATCCTGCGGCCCGAAACCGGCCTCGGCTTTAGCGGCCGCGAGCGTGACGGCTTTGAGATCATCGTCGACGACGACGGCCCCGGCATTCCGCAAGACGCATTCGAGCGCGTGTTCGAGCGTTTCTACACCGACCGGCCGGAGCAGGGCTTTGGCCAGAACTCCGGCCTCGGCCTGTCGATCTCGCGTCAGATCGTCGAAGCCCATGGCGGCCGCATCCGCGCCTTGAACCGAACCGTTGGCGAGCCCGAAGGGACCGACGAGCCGCCCGCGGGCTTGGATTGCGCCGATGACGCGATCCTCGGCGCCCGCTTCGTCTTGTGGCTCCCGGCGGAGCGATGAGCCCGGCCGGCTCGACGCACGCCAACGCGCTGCTGCTCGGCGCGACAGGCCTGCTGCTGCGCGGAGTCTCCGGCGCCGGCAAAAGCTCCCTGACCCTCGAATTAATCGCGCGCGCGCGCTTGCGCGGCGATTTCGCGCGTCTGATCGGCGACGACCGCGTGATGCTTGAAAATTGCAACGGCCGCCTGATCGCGCGGCCGCATGCCCTCGCCGCCGGACGCATCGAATTGCGCGGGCTCGGGATCGTTCGCGAACTCTTCGAGCCGGCGGGAGTGATTCGCGGCGTGGTCGATTTGGCGCCGCCGGGAGAGCCCCCGCCGCGCTGTCCGTCCGCGTGCGACGCCACGACGCAGTTGCGCGGTTTGAGGTTGCCACGCTGCTTCGCCGAACTGCGCGACCCTGCTGCGGCGCAAAAAATACTCTTATTTTGCCATGGCTTAGAGTAATTCAACTACGTTTTGCGCTTTTCGCTTGCCAATTTCGCCGCATCGCACAAAATGGAGGTTCGAAGAGCGCCCGCGACATAATATCGGCACTCGTGTATAACGCGTCTTAGGTTCACTATGTAATGTTGGTCTGTGCTTCTCTCTTGCGTTCGCCGGGGTTTTGGAGCAGGCCAGTCCCGCCGGACCTCGGATTGTTCCCTCGGGTCGCCTCGCGAGACGACGTCATAGGTGGTAGCGTCGCATGATCGGAATGGTCCTTGTGACCCATGGACACCTCGCCACGGAGTTTCGCGCCGCGCTCGAACACGTGGTCGGTCCGCAAAAGCAACTCGCCTCGATTTCGATCGGGCCAGAGGACGACATGGAGCGCCGCCGGCTCGACATCATCGAGGCGGTCAGGCAGTCGGACAGCGGCCAGGGCGTGGTGCTGCTCACGGACATGTTCGGCGGCACGCCGTCGAATCTCGCGATCTCCGTCATGAACGGCGGCAACATCGAGGTGTTGGCCGGCGTCAATCTCCCCATGCTGATCAAGCTCGCTTCCGTGCGCGACTGCCAGACGCTGGAGCAGGCCGTGTTGCAGGCGCAGGACGCCGGGCGCAAATATGTGCATGTCGCCAGCAGAATTCTCAACCCAAAATGCGCCACCGTTAAGCCTCAGGCGACCGAGCCCGCCAAATGAACGGGCCAGCCAAGTGAACGAGCGCGCGAAGTGAACGAGCTCGCGAAGTGACAGAACAAGAAGCCGCTTTGGCGCTGGCGGGCGCGAAATTGTCGCGCGAGCTGACGATCGTCAACATGAAGGGGCTGCACGCCCGGGCGACCGCTAAATTCGTGCAATGCTGCGACCGCTTCGCCGCCGTCGTCACCGTCACGAAGGACGACGAGACCGTGGGCGGCAGTTCGATCATGGGCATTTTGACGCTGGGCGCGGGCAAGGGCTCGTCGATCCTCGTCACCGCCTCCGGTCCCGACGCGCAGGCCGTGCTCGACACGCTGGCGGAACTGGTCGCCAACCGGTTCGGCGAAGAGGAATAGGCCGCGGGCGCCATTTGCCCGGGCCAGCCGGTTTAAGTTCGGGGAAAGCATTGACGAGCGCGTCGATCGCCGGAATTCGCGAAACCGTCGCCGCGCGCATCGGCGACGTTCCGGCCTTCTGCGTTCAAGGCCCGCCGCGCTCCGCGCATCCGTCTGGAAAATTTTTGGCGGACACAATTGGGAAACACTCCCGCCGCGACGGAAACATATCTTTGCAAAGAAGATTCGGCTGTGAATGGCGTCGGACCGCGCGATGGATTGGCGACATGGGCGGACACCTTTCGAGCAGCAGCGGCGTCGGCCGGAAGGGCCAGATTGCGGTTCATTCCCTGACCCATCTAGGGAATGTAGGCTAAATGGCTAAAGCGACGACAGTTTTCGTGACCGGGGCGAGCGGATTCATAGGATCGGCGGTCCTGCATGGGTTGGTTGAAGCCGGATTCGTGGTGCGCGCGCTCGTCCGCCCTGGCAGCCCGCGAGATCACTTGCCGGATCACGGCGTGCAGCTTGTGGAAGGCGATATTCGCGATCGCGAATCCATCAGATCGGCCATTACAGGCGCTCGCTACGTCTTCCATGTCGCCGCCGACTATCGCTTTTGGTCGCGCGACCGGAACGAAATTCTGGCCACCAACATTTCCGGAACCCGCATCGTCATGGAAGAGGCGCTGCGCGCCGGCGTCGAGCGCGTGATTTACACCAGCAGCGTCGCGACCCTCGCGCCGCGACTCGATGGCGCGCCCGCCGATGAAAGCATTTCTCTGGCCGAGCCCGATTCAATCGGAGCCTATAAGCGCAGCAAGATCGCCGCCGAGCATTTGGTGTTGTCGATGGTGGCGGATCAAGGCCTCCCCGCGGTCATTGTCAATCCATCGACGCCGGTGGGACCGCGCGATGTGCGGCCAACGCCTACCGGACGCATGATCGTGGCCGCGGCGTCGGGAGGCATTCCCGCCTTTGTGGATACGGGCCTGAACCTGGTGCATGTCGACGATGTGGCGCTCGGGCATCTGGCCGCGCTGGAGCGCGGCAGGGTCGGCGAACGTTATATTCTGGGAGGGCAAAACGTGCCGTTTTGCCAAATGCTTCACGACATCGCCGCGATCATGGGACGAAAGGGGCCGAAATTTCGCATGCCCTGGTATTCGGCGTTACCCGTGGCCTTCGTGGCCGAAGCCATCGCGGGGGTGACCGGGCGGGAGCCCCTGGCGACACTGGAAGGCGTTCACCTCTCGAAACACCGGATGTTTTTTTGCGCGGACAAGGCGGAGCGCGAACTGGGCATTAAAGCGCGACCCTATCAGGAAGGCCTTTTGGAAGCCGTCCGCTGGTTTCACGACTTCGGTTACTGCAAGGCGGCGCCGATCGAGTGAAAATGAACTCGTCGTTGCTTTCCCTTCGCCGCTAATTCCCTTCGCCCGGCAGGCCCGGAAACGGCAGGATCTCGATCCCGTCCTCGAGCAGGGATTTCGCCTCGGCGAGGCTGGCGCGGCCGCGAATGGGGCGCGGCTCGGCGTCGCCGTCCTGTATCTTGCGCGCTTCGCTCGGAAAACGCTCGCCGACGTCCTCGGTCGAGGCCACTATGCTCTCGCGCAATTCGCGGATCATCGCGCGTAGCTGCGCGTGCCGCTCGTCGAGCAGCGCGACCGGCCGGCTCTCTTCCTGGCCCTCGTCCTCACGCCGCGCGCATGACGGCTGCCGCTTTTCTTCAACGGACGCGCCCGAATAAAATTTGCGCGCCACATGCGGCGCCATCACCGCCTTGGCGATGCTGGTCGAATGGCAGTAGGGGCAAACGACGACGCCGCTCGACGCCTGCGCGTCAAAAGTCGCGCTGTCGCGAAACCAGCCGTCGAATTCATGCGCCGCGTCGCAAACGAGCGAATAATGAATCATGTCCGCGCCTCGCCCTCGGCGAGCAGCGGATCGAGCCGGCCCTCGCGCTCCAATGCATAAAGATCGTCGCAGCCGCCGATATGGCGCCCATCGATGAATATCTGCGGGACCGTGGTCCGGCCCCCCGCCAATTCGCTCATGCGGGCGCGACCGGCGCGGTCGCGGTCGACCTTGATCTCCTCGAAAGCCAAGTGCTTTTGAGCGAGCAGGCGCTTGGCCGCGAGGCAGTAAGGACAGGTGGCGGTTGTGTAGATGACGATGCGAGTCATGGCGATTCCGTGCGGGAAGCGCCTCTATACAGGAAGTTTTACGCGCCTGTCACCGTCCGCGCGAAAACGAGGAGATCGACGCGGGCGGCGCCGGCCTTCAGCAGCGCCCGCGCGGCGGCGTTGGCCGTGGCGCCGGTGGTGAGC
>JBAWEN010000589.1:0-10499 GCA_049591215.1 Methylocystis sp.
GGCGACGCCGAACTGATCGCGGCGCTCAGCGAGGGCGCGGCGGAGGCTGTCGCGCAAACCGGCCTCGTCGACGCGGCCGTCATCGCGGACTGGCGTGCGGCGCGGCGCGCGGCGAGCGGCTGCGAAATCGGGCATTTGGATCTTTTCGCTTCCCCGCGCGGGAGCGGCTAAACCAGCCAAAATATTTTCGCGGCTTGGCGAGGAGCGGCCATAGCGTCTAAAAGAATGGCGCAAAACGGCTGCGGAGCGCGTTCGGACGGCGCGTTGGAGCACGTCCTGAGAGACATGAAAGCATGTTGCCGCTCTTTATCCAGAAGAAATTCAACCGCCTGAGGCGAAGCCTCTGGGCGGCGCCCATGTCGGTTTTTCCCGCGCCGTTTCGCGTCAAGGCGAAAGGCGACGCGACAATCGCGGGTGAGATCGCCGACCACGAAAAACAAGCCGGTTACGCGCATTGCGCGGGTTCGCTTCCGCTGCGCACGCTGTTACGCATCGAGGCGTTGCTTCCCGGGGCGCCGATCATTTCGGCGGAGACGGGATGCGGCAAATCGACGATATTCTTTTCACGCATAGCGCAAAAGCACAAGGTCTTCTGCCTGGATGACCGCGAGAGCGGCGAAGCTTCCAGCGTCTCCTATTTCATGGATTGCGCGGCGACGCGGCTGGATCGGGTCGAGGTCATTTTCGGGCCGACGCAGGTGACGCTGCCCGTCTATAAGGATCATGTCGCTTACGACCTCGTGCTGATCGACGGACCGCATGGTTTTCCTTTTCCCGACCTCGAATATTATTTCTTCTATCCGCATCTGAAAACCGGCGGCCTTCTCGTCATCGACGACATCCAGATTCCGACCATCGGCCGGCTGGCCGAGTTCATCTCCGAGGACGCAATGTTCGAGGAGGTCGAATGCATCGGCTCGACGGCGGTGTTTCGCCGCACTGACGCGCCGGTTTTCGATCCCCTTGGCGACGGCTGGTGGCTGCAGGACTACAACCGCCGCCGCGCCGATTTTTCCACGCACATCCACCTGCAAGACGGCAATCGCCGCAAGCCCCTCACCTTCGAGGGACGATTTTAATTTCGCCCCGGCAGCATGCGCCAAACGAGGCGGTCGCGCTTGACGAAGACGTGGCGCGCGACGCCGAGAAGATGCAGTGTGATCAGCGCCGCGAGCGAGAAACCCGCAGCGCCATGCACGAAGAACAGCAGCTTTGACAGCGGCTCGTCCTTGGCGAGCAAGGCCGGCGGCTCGAACAGCCCGAAGAAGGCGGGGCGCAGGCCATAGGCCGACAGCGCCAGCCAGCCGAGCACGGGCGTCAGAGCCAGCAGCAGATACATCGCATGATGGGTCGCCGCGGAGATCATGCGTTCGGCGGGCGTGAGCGAGGGCGCCGGCGGCGGAGCGCCGCGCAGGCGCGTCGCGATGCGGGTGATCATCAGGGCGAGCACGGTCAGGCCGAAGGACTCGTGCAGGAAAAACAGCCGGTCCTGCAACGCGCCGTGCGGTAGATCGCCCATGATCGCGCCGACCGGGATCATCGCCAGCACGATCGGCGCGATAAGCCAATGCAGCCATCTGGCGGGCGCCGAATAGCCCGGGTGCTCGCTCAACTCCGGCTGTTCCGACATATCAGCTCCTAATTACCGCGGCCCGACGCCCGAAAAATCGCAATCGAACAACACGTCGCCGCCCCCCAAAATATGAACGTTTACGCGCGGGCGAAGCGCCTGGGCCAGCGCCGGGATGGGCGTGAGGTCCAGCCCCGCGCGGCCCGAGCCGATGATGACAGGCGCGACCAGAACATGCAGCCGGTCGACGCGGCCCGCCTCGATGAAAGCCGCCAGCGTGCGCGCGCCGCCCTCGATCAATATGCGGCGCAATCCCCGCGCGAACAGCGCTTCAACAATGTCGCCCGGCGCGAAGCGTCCGTCCCGCCAAGGGAGTTCTATCCGCTCGACGCCCGGGCCGGCGTTGGTCGGCGCGGCGCTGATTAGAATCCGCCGCGCGCCGTCCTCGGTCAGCCATTTGCCGGACTTGTCCAACCGGCCGCCGGGGTCGATCGCGACCCGGGCGGGGTTGCGGCCGACGATCCGCCGCACGTTGAGTTGGGGATCGTCGGCGGCGACGGTTCCGGCGCCGACGACGACGGCGTCGACGTGGGCGCGCAGACGATGCAGATGATCGAGCGCCGCCGGGCCGCTGATGCCGCGCGACTCGCCGCTGACGGTGGCGATCCGTCCATCGAGCGACTGGCCAATCTGCGCGATGACGTAGGGGCGGTCGCTCGAGGCCGCGCGCAGCGGGGCGAAGGGATCGCCCGCCTCGTCGAGTCGCGTGGGAAAATCTAGATCGGAAGAGGCGCCCGCCACTTAGGTTCCTTATTTCTGTTTCCCGCAAGGCCGGGTCTTTGTTAACGCCGCGCCCGAGTTGGGATTGCAATGGAGCGGATTTTAGGACTTGAATGAAGCTGTATTCGACCTTTTCGCACTCCCTCACGAAGCGCCGCTATGTTGAAACGCTTGTTCGAATCCTATCTGCTGTTCTCGCGTTGGCTGCTGGCGCCGCTTCTGGCGATATTGACGTTCGCGCTGTTCGGCCTGGTGGTCAAGGCCGGCAAAAAGGCATGGTCGCTCGTCGCGCTGCTGGCCGAGGGGCAGGACCAGCACGTGACGCTGGCGATTTTGAATCTCATCGACATCACTCTTATCGGCGCGCTGGTGGTGATCGTCATTTTATCGGTTTACGATAATTTCGTCTCGCGCTTTTCGACGGAAGATCACGGCAATTGGCCGAAATGGATCGGCCACATCGATTTTTCGCAACTCAAATTGAGGCTGATGGCCACTATCGTCGCCATTACCGCGATCGAATTGCTCGAAGCCTTCATGGACGTGGACGAGACCACCGACCGCGATCTCTATTTCGCGATCGGCATTCACCTGACGTTTGTGTTTTCGACGCTGATCCTCGCCGCGGCTGAGTGGCTGTCGGGCCACGAGACGCCGAAGGGAGCGCCGCCCCGAGGCTGAGACGCGTTTTGTCAGTGTGAACCCGCCTCCACCTCGCTCGAAAACGCGCCGACCGGCGCGGGGGCGGGTTTCTTGCGTTGCAGCTTGCTCATCAGCAGGTAGATGACCGGCGTCGTGTAGAGCGTCAAAACTTGGCTCAGCAACAGCCCGCCAACGATGGTGATGCCCAGCGGGCGGCGCATTTCGGCGCCGACGCCGGTGGCGAAGGCGAGCGGCAGCGCGCCGAACATCGCGGCGAGCGTCGTCATAAGGATCGGGCGGAAGCGCTCCTTGGCAGCCTCGATCGCCGCGTCATGCACGCTGAGGCCCCGCTCGCGCTGCGCGTGCAGCGCGAAGTCGACGAGCATGATGCCGTTCTTCTTGACGATGCCGATCAGCAGCAAAATGCCGATGAAGGCGATGACGGTGAACTCCATGCCGGTCACCGCCAGCGCCAGCAGGGCGCCAAGACCCGCCGAGGGCAGCGTCGAGATGATCGTGATCGGATGAATGTAGCTCTCGTAGAGCACGCCGAGAATGATGTAGACGGCGAGCAGCGCGCCGAGGATGATCAGCCCCATGCCTCCAGAGGTCTTGCGGAAATCCGCGGCGTCGCCGGCGAAGGCGGTGCGCAGCCCGCGCGGCAGGTTCATCTGGGCGACCGCTTCGTCGATCGCCGCCGTGCCCTGTTCCAGCGAGGTTCCCGCCGCGAGGTTGAAGGTGACGGTGATCGCCGGGACGACGCCCTGATGGTTGACGACAAGCGGCATGCTGCCGCGTTCGATATGCGCCAGCGCGGTGAGCGGAACCTGCGTTCCGTTCGCGCCGGTCACATAGACGCCGGACAAATCGCGGATGTCGCGCTGACGCGTCTGCGGAACCTCGACGACGACGCGGTAATTGTTGCGCTGGGTGTAGATGATCGAATCCTGCCGCTGTCCAAAGGCGCTGTTCAGCGCCGCGTCCAGCGTGGCGATCTGGACGCCCATGCGCGACGCCGCGTTGCGGTCGATGACGACATTCGCCTTCAGCCCGCCCTGCTCGGAATCCGTCGACACATCGGCGAGTTGCGGCAGTTGTTGCAGGCGTTCGAGAATCTTCGGCGTCCATTCGTCGAGTTCTCGGACGTCGCTGTCCGAAACGGTGTATTGGTACATCGCCTTGCTGAGCCGCCCGCCGGTGCGCAAATCCTGCGACGGCACCAGAAACACGCCCAGTCCCGGTATCTTCGCGAATTCCGGCCGCAAGCGGTCGATGACCTCGAAGCTCGACGAGCGCCGCTCGTCGGAGGGCTTCAGCGACACATAGAGCCGGCCCTGATTGGATGGAGCGGCCTGAGTATTCGAACCAATGAAGGAGCCGACATTGGCGACATCGGGATCCCTCGCGAGCACGTCCATCGCCATCTTCTGCAGCCGCTCCATCTCCGCGAAGGAGACATCCGCCGAAGCCTCGGTGGTGCCATTGAGGAGACCGATGTCGTCCTGTGGCAGACTTCCCTTCGGAATGGCCTTGAAGAGGTAAACGGTGAGCACGGCCGTCACGAGAATCGCGCCGAGCGAGAGCCACGGGTGATCGACGAGGCCGCGCAGGCTGCGCTCATAGGCGGCGATCACCCTGTCGAGGCCGTTCTCGAAGAATCGGTCGAACCGGGTCGGCTGCTTGTGCTTTTGCGCGGGCAGCCACGCGCAGAGCATTGGCGTCACGGTCAGTGAAATGACCATTGAAATGATGATCGAGAAGGTCAGCGTATAGGCGAATTCGCGCACCAATCTTCCCATGATGCCGGGCATGAACAGCAAGGGGACGAAGACCGCGATCAGCGACAGGCTGATCGACACGACGGTGAAGGCGATCTGCCGCGCGCCGAGCAGCGTCGCCTCCATGCGGCCCATGCCGCGCTCGACATGCGCCTCGACGTTCTCGATCATCACGATGGCGTCGTCGACGACGAAGCCGACGGAAATGGTGAGCGCCATCAGCGACAGATTGTCGATCGAAAATCCCGCCGTCCACATCGCGGCGCAGGAGCCGACCAGCGACAACGGCACCGTGATCCCCGCCGCGACGACTGGCGAAACCCGCCGCAGGAACAGGAAGATGACCGCCATCACCAGACAGACCGAGATGAACAGCGTGCGCTGAATGTCGGCGATGCTGGAGCGGATCGTCTGGGTGCGGTCGGCCAGCACGGCGATGTCGATGCCTTGCGGAACCCACTCCTGCAACTTGGGCAGCAGCGCCTTGATGTTGTCCACCGTCTCGATGACGTTGGAGCCTGGCGATTTGAAGATGACCAGGATCACCGCCGGCTTGCCATTGTACCAGCCGGCGGCGAGACGGTTGAGCACGCCGCGTTCGACCTTCGCCACGTCGCCGAGCCGTACGACCGCTCCCTTTTTCGACGCGACGACGACGCCGCGATAATCCTGCGCCGTGTTGAGCTGATCGTCCGTCGCTATGGTGACGCCCTGTCCGTCGCCGCTAAAGGCGCCGGTCGGGGACTGCACATTGGCGTTGGCGATGACGCTCGCGACCTGATCGAGCCCAAGCCCCATCGTGGCGAGGCGCGCCGGATCGAGCTGGATGCGGATCGCCGGCTGCGTCGCGCCGGCGACGAGGACGTTGCCGACGCCAGACACCTGCGAAATCCGCTGCGCGATGACGGTGTCGGTCGCGTCGAAGATCGCGCTGGTCGGCATGGTGTCCGAGGTCAGCGCGAGAACGAACACCGGCGCGCCGGCGGAGTTCGCCTTGCGAAAGGTCGGCTGGGTCGACAAGTCCGTCGGCAGGTCCGTCGCGGCGGCGTTGATCGCCGCCTGCACGTCGCGCGCCGCCGCGTCGATGCCGCGGTCGATGTCGAACTGCGCGACAATCGCCGTCCCGCCAAGCGTGCTGATCGACGTAAGTTCGTTGAGGCTGGAGATGTTGGCCAGTCGCCGTTCAAGCGGCGCGGCGACCGAGGCCGCCATGGTTTCGGGGTCGGCGCCGGGGCGCGAGGCGGTGATGCCGATGATCGGAAAATCGACGGCGGGAAGGCTGGCGACGGGCAGATGAAAATAAGCCACCGCGCCGATCAAAAACAGCGCGAGGGCGAGCAGCGTCGTGCCGACCGGCCGTCTGATGAAAGGCGAGGAGACGCTCATTCGGCCGCTTCCTTGCGCTCGGGCAGGGCGCCCGGCGTCGTCGCGAAGGCTTCGTCCTCCTCGTCCTCCGGCGCTTTGGCCAGTCTCGTGCGCAGCCGCTCGACGGCGAGATAGATGACGGGCGTCGTGTAAAGCGTAAGCATTTGCGACAGCAGCAGGCCGCCGACGATGGATATGCCGAGCGGGACGCGCAATTCGCTTCCCGAACCATGCGCGAGCGCCAGCGGCAGCGCGCCGAGCAAGGCCGCGAGCGTCGTCATCATGATCGGACGAAAGCGCAGATGGCAGGCGCGCACGATCGACACTTCGGGGGACAGTCCCTCGAAGCGCTCCATCTCCAGCGCGAAATCGATCATCATGATCGCGTTCTTCTTGACGATGCCCATCAGCAGCACGATGCCGATCAGCGCGACGATCGACATGTCCAGCCGAAACAGCATCAAGGCGAGCAAGGCGCCGACGCCCGCCGAGGGCAGGGTCGTGAGCACGGTGAAGGGATGCGCGAAGCTCTCGTAAAGGACGCCCAGCACCACGTAAATCGCGATGACCGCCGCGAGAATGAGATAGGGCTCGCTGGCGAGCGACTTGTTAAACTCCGCCGCGTCGCCGCTGAACGCGCCGACGACCATGGACGGCATTTGAATATTTTTTTCGATCCGCGCGATGGCCTGCAACGCGTCGCCGAGCGACGCGCCGGGCGCGAGATCGAAGCTGATCGTCGCCGCCGGAAACTGCTCCTGATGGGAGACCGACAGCGGGGCGGCGATGCTGTCGATATGCACGATGGCCCCAAGCGGCGCCTGCGGTCCGCCGCCGGGCGCCGCGACATAGAGCTTTTCCAGCGCCTTCGGGTCGCGCTGATATTGCTCGGACGCCTCGAGAATCACGCGATACTGGTTGGACTGCGTGTAAATCGTCGAAATCTGCCGCTGGCCGAAGGCGTCGTTGAGGATGTCGTCGACATTCTGCATCGAGACGCCAAGCCGACCCATGTTCTTGCGGTCGATGCGCACCTGGCTGCGCAGACCGCCCGTCTGCGTCTCGGCGGCGACGTTGCTCAGAACCGGCTCGCGCCGCATCGCGTCGAACAGTTTGTCCGACCATTTCAGCAATTCCGCGTTGTCGCCTGTCGTGATTGTGTATTGATATTGCGAGCGGCTCATGCGCGTTGTGATCTGAATGTCCTGCACCGGCTCGATATAGAGCTTCGCGCCCGCCAGCTTCTCCGCGCGCGCCTTGAGGCGTTCGGCGATCACGTCGGCGCTGTCGGCGCGATCGTCGCGGTCGCGCAGCGTGATCGAGAAGTGCCCGACGTTGGTCGTCGGATTGAGCGGGCCGACGCCAAGAACCGAGGTCACGCCGGTGACCTCCTTGTCCTGCTGGAAGATGCTGGACACATCGGCCTGCAGCTTCTTCATCGCGTCGAATGATGCGTCGGGCGCGGTCTCGAGCACCGCCGTGAGCAGCCCCGTGTCCTGGCGCGGCAGGAAGCCCTTGGGAATGAAAATATACAGCGCGACGGTCAAGGCCAGCGTCGCCCCGGTGAGCACCAGCATGAAACGCTGGCGCTTCAGCGCCCAATCGAGCGTCGTCGCGTAGAAACGATCGAGCCAGGAGGAGGGCGTGTCGTGAGCCCCATGGCCCCGCCCGTCGCGCTTCGGCAAGCGGAGCAGTTGGCTGCACAGCATCGGCGTCAGCGTCAGCGACACGATCGCCGAGACGACGACGGCCATCGACAAGGTGAGCGCGAATTCGCGGAACATGCGCCCGACGATGCCGGTCATGAACAGCAGCGGGATGAACACGGCGATCAGCGACACCGTCAGCGACACGACGGTGAAGCCGATCTCGCGCGCGCCGTCCAGCGCCGCCTGCATCGGGGTCTTGCCCTTCTCGATGTTGCGGACGATGTTCTCGATCATCACGATGGCGTCGTCGACGACGAAGCCGGTGCCGATCGTGAGCGCCATCAAGGACAGATTATCGAGCGAGAATCCCGCCGCCCACATCGTGGCGAATGTCGCGACGATCGACAGCGGCAGGCTGATGCCCGCGATGATCGTGGCGCGGATGTTGCGCAGGAACAGCAGCACCACCATGACGACCAGCGCGATGGCGATCACCAGCGTCAGCTCGACATCGGCGATGGAAGCCCTGATCGTGTCGGTGCGATCGTTGACGATATCGAGCGACATGCCCGCCGGCAGAAGCCGCCGCAGCTTCGGCAGCTCGTGTTTCAGCAGCTCGACCGTGTTGATGATATTGGCGCCTGGCTGGCGCACGACATCGAGAACGACCGCCGGCTCGCCGTTATACCAGCCGCCGACGCGGCTGTTTTCGAGCCCATCCACCACCTTGGCCACGTCGCTCAATATGATGGGACGGCCATTGCTCCATTGGACGACGATGGTCCTGTATTCGCTCGCCAACATCAATTGGTCGTTGGCGTCGAGCGTGTAGGACTGCCGCGCGCCGTCGATCGATCCCTTGGCGCCCGCGACATTGGCGCCGGCGATGGCGAGACGAAGATCGTCCATGCTCATATGATTGGCCGAGAGCCGCGCGAGATCGGCCTGGATGCGTATCGCCGGGCGCACGCCGCCTTCCACCATCACGCGGCCGACGCCGGGGACTTCCGATAGCCGCGGCGCGAGCTGCGTGTCGGCGAGATCGCTCATATCCCGCAAGGTCGAGGTTTGCGAGCGTAGCGTCAACGTGACGATCGGCGTGTCCGCCGGATTGACCTTCGCGTAGACGGGCGGATAGGGCAGGTTGCGCGGCAGCGTCGAGGCCGCGGCGTTGATCGCCGATTGCACGTCCTGCGCGGCGGCGTCGATGTCGCGGTCGAGATCGAATTGCAGCGTGATTTGCGAGAATCCGAACGCGCTCTGCGACGACATGGTCGAGAGCGACGGAATCTGCCCGAATTGCCGTTCGAGCGAGGCCGTCACCAGCGACGCGATCGTGTCCGGATTGGCGCCCGGAAGCTGCGTCGTCACCTGGATGGTCGGAAAATCGACCTGCGGCAACGGCGAGACGGACAGACGCATGAAGCCCATGACGCCTGCGAGAAGCACGGCGAAGCCCAGCAGCGTCGTCGCCACCGGCCGGGTAATGAAGGGCGCCGATATGTTCATGTGCTAGATCATTTCGTTTGCATCCCGCCGGGCGGGCGGGGGGCGCCAGACAAGGGTCTTGAATTTGCGTCTGGCGCGGTCGCGGCTGGCGGCGAGCCGATGCTTGCATCTTCCGCCGACGCCTTCACGACATTCACCTTCGCGCCGTTCGAGAGGCGGGCGAAGCCGCTGGTGACGATTTGCCCACCTGCCTCCAGTCCCCGCGTCACGACCGCGATGTTCTCGTCCTGCTGCCCGGTCGTCACGTTCCTCAGCGTCGCCACGTTGTCCTGGCCGAGCATGTAGACGTAAGCCCCGCTGGGGCCGCGCTGGATCGCCGTGCTCGGCACGACGACCGCCTGTTTGATCGTGTCGACGACAAGCCGCACATTCACGAATTGTCCCGGCCACAATCGCAGCGTCTTGTTGTGGAAGGTCGCCTTGATTCGCGCGGTGCCGGTCGTCTGGTCGATCTGGTTGTCGATCACCGAAACATCGCCCGTCTCGATCACGGTGGTGTTGTCGGGGCCGAGCGCGCTGACATGCGAGGAGCCTTTCTCCATCGCGTCGCGCGCGGCGGGCAGCGCCTGCTGCGGGATCGTGAAGATGACGTAGATCGGCTTCAACTGCGTGATGATCAGAATGCCGGTCAGATCCGAGGCGTGCAGAATATTGCCGACGTCGACCAGCCTTATGCCGGCGCGGCCGTCGATCGGCGAGTGGATCGTGCAATAGTCGAGCGTGGTTTTGGCGCTGTCGATCGCGGCCTGATCGGCGCGCACCTGCGCCTCCAGCTGCGCCACCAGATATTTTTGCGTGTCAAATTGCTGTTGCGAGCCGTAATGGCCGACGGTTAGCTTCTGGTAGCGCACGAGGTCAAGCCGCGCATTGGCGAGGGTGGCCTCGTCCTGCGCCTTTTTCGCGACGGACTGATCGTATTGGGCCTGATAGAGATTGGGCTCGATCAGCGCGACGACATCGCCCTTCTTCACGTCCTCGCCTTCGTTGAAGGGGAGCTTGACGAGGCGGCCGTCGACCTGCGTGTGGATCGTCGCCGTGTTGAGCGCCTGCACCGTTCCCACCGCGTCGATGGTCACGGGCACGTCCGCCAGCCGCGCGGTCGCGGCGGCCACGGGAACCGGCGGAGTCGGCGGTTCGGACCCGGCCGTCGTCGACGCGGGCTTGCCCAAGAGTCCCCCGCGCCACGCGGCGGCGAGCGCCAGAACG
>JBAWEN010000590.1:0-5526 GCA_049591215.1 Methylocystis sp.
CCGTTTTGGCCTTGAACGCCGGGTCAAACTTCTTGCGTGCCTTCGTCATATCCATGCTCCATCGGTTGCGACAGAGCAGGACGCTTCACACCTTAACGGCTGGTCCCAAATTCGGGGTCCACTTCAAACCAATATCAATCGCTCTCGAAGCGTAACCGATTTTTCGCCCCGGCAGAAGAAAGACGCGCCCACCGCGCCGGGGCCGCCGCGTCCTTTTTAAACCTTGACGCGCTTCTCTTTCGTGCCGCAAAGGAAACCGCGCGTTCGAGGAGGTCGGAAAATGCCGCGAAACTTCATCCAACGCCATGCGATGCAACTCAGGTTTTGCTTCCGGGTGACGGTCGCGGCCTTGTCAGCCCTCACGCTCGGGCGGCTTCTGGGATTCCCGATGGTCCTCTGGGCCGTGTTGACCGCCGTCATCCTCACGCAAATGAGCATCGGCAAATCCGTGAAGGCGACGATCGATTATTCCCTGGGCACATTGGGGGGCGCGATTTACGCTGGATTGATTGCCGTGTTTGTTCCGCACCAGAGCGACGCCGCCTTTGCCGCCGTCCTGGCGATCGCCATCGCTCCGCTCGCTCTGCTAGCCGGGGTGAGCCCCAGATTCGCTGCGGCTCCGTCCACCGCCGTGCTCGTCGTTCTCGCCCCGACCCTCACACATGCGACGTCTCTCGCCTCCGCCGCCGATCGCGTCCTCGAGGTGGCGCTGGGAGGCTCGGTCGCCCTGGCGGTCTCTCTTCTGGTGTTTCCGACGCGCGCCCGCAAGCTGGTGAAAGACGGCGCCGCCGACATGCTCGATCTTATCGCGGATATTCTTCCGGATCTGTTCCTGGGCTTCACCCAAAAATCCGACGCGGACGCCATCCTCGCCCTACAGCGCGGCGTCGGCGCGGCCTTCTCCAAATTGGACTTGGTCCGCGCGGAGGCCAAGCACGAACAAATGACCTTCCTCGCCAGCGAGCCGGATTTCGATCCGCTCCGCCACTCGTTGCTTCGATTGCGCCACGACCTGATCATGATCGGGCGGGCCGCGACGGCGCCTCTCCCGGAAGCATTGCAAGGACGAATGGGGCCGCCGCTCGCGCGCGTCGCCGATGCCGCCGTCGAGCATCTGCGCAAGTGCGGGACGGCGCTCAGGACAGGCGGCGCCCATCCCGCTCTCGAACAATTGGACGCGGCATTCGATGCATTCGCCGCCGAAATCGCGATGCTTCGCCGGGAGGGCCTGCTGCGAGAACTCTCCGTCGAGGCGGTGGAGTATGTTTTCGCGCTAAGTTTCGCGCTGGAGCAACTGCGGCGGGATCTGCAAGATCTGGCGCTCCGCGTAAGCGATCAAGCCGATCACCCAACTCGCCATGAAAACAATGATAAGAGCTGACTCGCGCGGCCTGGCCGAAGCTGCGTCGATCCGCCCCCTGATCGAAGCGCTCCGCGCCGCTATATAGAGCGGCGCTAGCGGCGCATGCCGGACGATCCGCGATGGGCGGGTCGAGCGAAAACGGACAATAGGAGAAATTATATGACCTTGGAAAATCCGAATCTCACCGACATGCAGCGCGCCGTCAGGGAGGCTTTCGCCACCCATTGGCGGCTGTTGATGTTCCAGGGCGTGGTCATGATCATCCTCGGCATCCTTGCCGTCGCCACGCCGGTTATCGCGTCGATCGCGATCGACATCTACGTCGGCTGGCTGTTTCTGTTCAGCGGCGTCATCGGCCTCATCGCGCTGTTCTCGTCGCATGACATCCCGGCCTTCCTGTGGAGCCTGGTCACGGCGGCGCTGTCGGTCGCGCTCGGAGTCCTGTTGATCTGGAAGCCCCTCGAAGGCGCGTTGTCGCTCACATTTGTCCTGACCGCGTTCTTTCTCGTCGAGGGCGTTTTCCAGCTCGCCACCTCGCTCGTCTATCGCGATTCGCTGCCGGGCACATGGGGCTGGATGCTGGCGAGCGGCGTCTCGGATCTGCTGTTGGTCGCGATCATCGTACTCGGTTGGCCGGCGAGCGGCATCTGGGTTCTGGGTCTACTCGTCGGCTTCAACTTGCTCATGTCGGGTTGGGCGATCGTGATGATGGCCTTCGCCGGTCGCGAAGCGAGCAAGACGGCGCCCAGTTCCACGCTGGCGCACCAACATTAGCCGTAATTTGCCCGGTCGCTTCGCGGCGCGAAATCGCCCCAAGCCCCTCACCGTACCTCTCCCCGCGAGCGGGGAGAGGATGCGGCCGACGATCCGCCCATTCTTATATGCCTTTGTTATCCTGCGAATTTATGGCGAAGGAAGCCGTGTTGACGACCCCTCTCCCCGCTGGCGGGGAGAGGTGAGGTGAGGGGCTTGGGGCATTGGACCCGAAACGACCCGATCACGCGCGAACCGTATCACGGGCCGGGACTTCGCGCGCGCGCGATCGCGGCGTTCAGTTCGCCGCCATAAATGAATATTCCCGCCGAAAAATACAAAAAGACCAGCGCGATCATCGCCGAGGAAAGCCCCGCGTAAGTCACCGCGTAACGATCCGCGAAAGCCGCGAGATAACGCCCGAACCCGGCGCCCGCGACGAGCCACAACGCCAGCGTCACGAGAACTCCCGGAACGATTTCGGCGAATCGACGCCTGCCGGCGGGCAGCCAATAGTGAACCATCAAAAGCGTCATCGCCAGAACAACGGCGGCGACGGCGAATCGCGCGACGGTCACGATCGCCGCGAATTGTTCCACCCAGGCCAAATATCGCGTGGCGGCCTCCACGATCAGCGGGCCGAAAACGACGAGAACCGCGAGCGCCAACAGTGCGATCGCGCTGCCTATCACATAAAGGATGGATTCGATTCGCAGCAGCCACCAAACGC
The DNA here is from genome assembly GCA_049591215.1 of Methylocystis sp. GTDB lineage: Bacteria > Pseudomonadota > Alphaproteobacteria > Rhizobiales > Beijerinckiaceae > Methylocystis. The sequence continues at coordinate 2,847 of JBAWEN010000590.1, forward strand.
GCGTCTCGCGGACGCCATAGGCTCGATTGAGGCCAATACGAAGACTTTGAACGCCGGTCGACGCGAAATAGGTAGTGAGGACCGTGCCGATCGTCAGCACTCCCCCTTGCGCGGTCGTCGCGACCTTTTGAAGATCGTTCGCGATCGGATTCGCGACTTCCGCGGGCCATGCGTCGAGCAGAATGCGCCTGACTTCGTCGGCAAGCTGCCTGGAGCCAAATAGACCGGCAAGCGCGGTCACGACGATCAAGAAAGGAAAGAGCGAGGTCAGCGTCGACAGAGCGATGTGGCTGGAGATCGCCCAGCCGTCGCCTTCGTTGAAACGAAGAAAGGCGTCGAGCGGAATGCGAAACACGCGAGGCAAGCGCCGCGCCCACGGCGCCAAGCGCCCGAGAGCGCGAAACGCCGGATCGTTGGAATTCCTGTAAATTGCCGCCTCCTCGAGTTGACGCTTCATCGGGCGTTGCTCCATATCTTGCCCGCGAGGGGTCACACGCTGCTCGGCGATAATATAGGGGCGCTTTCGCGCGCTGCTTCGCCTTTTGAGTCATCGCCATCGGCGCCTGAGTCGAGGATTGGTATTTTATTGGCTGTTATCAAAGGAATATTTGACGGCGAAGAGTCTCCCGCATCCGCCGTGATCGCGAGAATCCTGTCGACCGTGGCGTGCAGCGTGGACTTGATCAGATCGAGTTTCACCAATGTCTGAACGACTTCCTCGTCATCGATCGCGCTCGTCGCGCCTAGCAGAGCGATGAGGATGATCGACGCCGGGGCCTTTCGGCGTAAACGGCGAACGGCGAAGTGCATCTGCGCGGGACTGGGAGTCTCCACGTAGCAAAGACAGATCAATGCGACACCCTTGACGTCAAGGGCGGCGACGCGCGCCTTCGACCACGCGCCGGCTTCCTCGGCGCGCGCGTCGACTCCCCTTCGTTCGAGGAGTTGCGCGAGGATCATGACGAGGGCCTCGTCGATGAGGCCGAGACCTGGAATGCACAGCACCTGCTTGCCGGTTTGCCGCCGCCCCGCCAATTCGCGCGCCGTTTCGGGAAGAGATTCCCGCGCCGCGTCGGTTTGCGCAAGCGGCGCGCGCGCCTCCGCCTCGGCGACCGCTAGCTCGGGAGGGTCTTTGTGATCGCTGAGGTCGTCGACGATATCGGCGACCGCGTCGCGAATGAGCACCATCCGTTCCGGGTCGAGCAAACCGCGCTCCGCGTCGGCCGCGGCAAGCTTGAGGCCTTCAAGCAGAACCTCCTCGTAATAGGCGAGCAGCGGCTTCTCCCTCAAAAACATTCGCGCCTGCTCGCTCGCCTCGATCGGATCTCTGGCCAACATCCGTTGATAGACGAGTTCAGCCGGCATCAGCGCCGGTTGGTCGCCAAGTATCACGGTCAAGAACGCCAGCCGGTCCACATGCCGGCCAAGCACCACCAGGCAAACGGTCATGGGCGTCGCCAGGATTAACCCGACCGGTCCCCAGAGCCACGTCCAGAACGTGGCGGAGGTGATGACGGCGATCGGTGAAAGCCCCGAGCTATGTCCATAGGCCAAGGGCTCGATGATCTGCCCGGCCACGGTTTCCGCGATCGCGAACAACACCGCCGTCCATAGCACCATGGCCCAGCCCGTCCCGGCCGCCGCCGCGAGGATAAGGGGAAAGGTCGCCGAGATGAGGGGGCCGATGTAAGGCACGAAACGGAAAATCATCGCCAGCATTCCCCACAACGGAGCGCTAGGAACGCCGATGATCCACAACCCCGCGCCCACTACGAGCCCAAAACCGGAGTTGAGCGCCACTTGAGTGAGGAAAAGCCGGCTGAGCCGCTGGGCCGCGTCGTCAAACGCCGCGGTCGTGCGCGGTATGTCCCTTGATCCGGCGAGCCGGACCAGCCGGTTCCTCAAATCCTGCCTTTGAGCGAGAATGAAAATTACAAAGATCACGACAATCGCGCTGCTCGTGAGAGGACTAACCAGCGACGTGACGACGGCCCCAAGCGTCTGCAGAGCGCTGGAGCTGGGTTGCGCTATTTCCACCTGAATGGCGTCGCTGGAAGGACCGCCCGCGGGCGTCGCGGGAGCGCGCGCCGAAGCGCCGCGTTTCGGCATATTGAGGTCGCTGTTTAGCTCTTGCAGCACCTCGGACGCCCGCTGGAGCGTGCCGGTCACGGCCGTCGCGCCGCGTAGACTTTGAATCTTTTCGTGCAGCGTCAATTGATAACGCGGCAGGTCCCTCGCCAGCTCGTTGATCTCCCCCACCATCAGGCCACCCAGGCTGAAGATCCCCGCGAATGCGACGACCACCACGACGATGACGGCGAGAACCCGCGGCACGCGCCAGCCTTGCAGTAGCCGGACCGGGGGGGCGAGCAAAAAGCTCATGAGCACCGCGAGCGCGATTGGCACCAAGACCTCGCGGCCAAAATAGAGGCACGCAATGATTACGCAGCCAAAGACGATGCCCGTGAGCGCCGATCCTTGAATATTCTGCCCGTTTAGCCGCGAAGAGTTGACGGTGACCATTTCGGGGAGATGGTGCGAAACAGCGATGGAGGCAAGGCCAACCGAAGAACCTCCGGCGAAGCCGGCGAACTGCTCTTTGGGGCGCGCCGGCCGACGCGTGCCTTGCTGGACCGGTTTGACGCGCTAATTCTTCATCATCCGAGCGGCGCGGTTAACC
>JBAWEN010000591.1:0-4230 GCA_049591215.1 Methylocystis sp.
GCCTTCGACGCCGCGGCGCCGGGCCTTGAGGCGCTGGTCGCGCAGGGGCTGGCGCAAGTCTCCGGGCGTCGCGTCGTGATGACGCCGGCGGGTCGGCCATTTGTCCGTCTGGCGGCGGCGGCCTTCGACGCCTATTTGGAGAGCGGCGCCGCGCGCCATTCGGCGGCGGTGTAGCCGCCGTTTTTCGGCGGCGCTTCAAGGAGGCCGCTCATGTCCCCGCTCACGCTCTTTCTCGCCAAGCTGCTTGGCGCCGTCCTTATTACGATGGCCGCGGTTTTGGCGGCGCGCGGATCGACGCTCGCCCAGACCGCTCGGCGCATGATTTCCGACCCCGGCGCGGTGATGCTGGCCGGATCAATACGCATCGGCCTGGGACTATCGATCATGATCGGCCATGACGTCTGGACCGGAGGCGTATTGCCCGTCGCGGTGACGCTATTCGGTTGGGCGCTCTATTTCAGCGGCCTGCTGCTTCTCTTCGCTTCGCCGGAAAGGATGATCGCGATGGTCGACGGCATGAGGCTGGAGCGCAATCTGCCGGTCTACGCCCTCGGCGTCGGTCTCGTGGGGCTGTATTTTTTGGGCGCGGGATTGATCGGTTAGGCGCGGCGCCAGAGCGCCGTTTTCACACCCGGTTCCGCGATGCGCTTGGAATGAGGCGCGGCGCGCGTTAATCCTACGTTCGACCCGACTCCATTTCGAAAGCGTCCCATGACCACGCTCTATTGTTTTCGCCGCGCTCCCGGCCTGCCCGATATCAGCCCCTTTGTCGTGAAGGCGATGCTGTTGCTCAAACTCGCCGGGCTGGACTACGAAGAAAACCGCAACGGCTTCGCCAAGGCGCCCAAGGGCAAGCTGCCTTATATCGACGACGAGGGAACGCTCGTCGCCGATTCCACGTTCATCCGCTGGCATATCGAAAAGACTCGCGGCGTCGATTTCGACGCGCATCTGACGCCGGAACAGCGCGCGGTCGGCTGGGCGGTCGAGAAAATGTGCGAGAATCACCTTTACTGGATTTTGGCGCGCGGGCGCTGGCTCGACGACGCCAATTTCGCGCGCGGACCCGCCAAGATATTCGAGGCGGCGCCCGCGCTGCTGCGGCCGGCGATCAAGTGGATGGTGCGCCGCAAGGTCGCCAAGTCGCTGCATCTACAGGGCATCGGCCGCCATAGCGGGGAAGAGGCGGCCGCGCTCGGCGTCAAGGACGTGGAGACGCTGGCGACGTTGCTTGGCGACAAGCCCTACCTCTTCGGAGACTCCCCGTGCGGCGCCGACGCGACGGTGTTCGCCTTCGTCGCCGGCGTGCTCTCGCCGTCCTGGGAGTCGCCGGTGCGCGACGCGGCGGCGACAAAGCCCAATCTCGTCGCTTACCGCGACTGCCTCATGAGTAAATATTTTCCCGATTTCGCCTGAAGCGGCGGGAAAGGCGGCAAAAAGCCCGGCCGCCATGGAAGGCGCCGGGCCATTTTACTTTGTCCGCCGGGTCGGTCTAGCCGACGATTTCGTTGCCGCTGAAAAACTGCGCGATTTCGATCGCGGCGGTTTCCGGCGCGTCGGAGCCGTGGACGGTGTTCTCGCCGACGTTCAGCGCGTGTTCCTTGCGGATCGTGCCGGGAGCGGCGTTGGCCGGGTTGGTGGCGCCCATGACCTCGCGGTAGCGCGCGATGGCGTTCTCGCCTTCAAGCACCTGCACCACGACCGGGGCGGCGGACATCTGTTCGACCAGTTCGCCAAAGAACGGACGGTCCTTATGCACTGCGTAGAAGGTTTCCGCCTGTTGGCGCGTCAGTTGCACGCGCTTTTGCGCGACGATGCGCAGTCCCGCGGCTTCGATCAGCGCATTGACGGCGCCGGTGATGTTGCGCCGCGTCGCATCGGGCTTGAGGATGGAAAAAGTGCGTTCGATCGCCATGGGCGCGCCGTCTCATTCGTTGGAGTTTCAGGAAAAGCTGGAGCGCCGCGCTTATAGCGGGCGCCTCGCGCATGGGCAAGGTTAACGATAAACGGCGGCTATCGCGAGAAAATCGCTGGCGAGCAGGCTGGCGCCGCCGACCAGCGCGCCATCGACGCCGGCGACGCTCAACAACTCCTTGGCGTTCGACGGCTTGATCGATCCTCCATAGAGGATTCGCACGCGCGCGCCCTTGCCGTCGCCGAGCAAGGCGCCCAGCCTTTCCCGCGCGAAGCCGTGCATTTTCGCGACGTCTCGCGGCGTCGGGGTCAGCCCCGTGCCGATCGCCCAAATAGGCTCGTAGGCCAGCACGAGACGCTCCGGCGCGACGCCCGCTGGTATTGATCCGGCGATTTGGCCGCCGACAATGGCCTCGGCCTCGCCGGCCTCGCGCCGCGCCCGCGTTTCGCCGACGCAGACGATGGGGGTTAATCCGGCTTCCAGCGCCGCGAGCGCCTTGGCGCGCACCAGCGCGTCGCTCTCACCATGATCGGCGCGCCGTTCGCTGTGACCGACAATGACGAAGGCGGCGCCGGCGTCGGCCAGCATTGGGGCCGAAATATCGCCGGTATGCGCGCCGCTCGCTTGCGTATGACAGTCTTGCCCGCCGACGGCGATTCGCGCCCGCGCGGCGAGGGCGGCGGCCGCGGCCAGAAGCGTCGCCGGAGGGCAGATCAAGAGATCGAGTTTTTCGCGCAACGTCGCATCGTAGCCCTCGGCGGTGCGTTCGATCTGAGCGAGCGCCGCGCGCAGGCCGTTCATTTTCCAATTGCCGGCGAGCAGCGGACGGCGTTCGAACGACATGAAAAGCTCCGGGAAATGGGTTCCTGACCCGACAATAGCGCGAAACGGAATAACCAATCTCCGATTCGCGATTCTTCCACTTTAGCGTCTGCTCAATGCTGGCGCTTGCGCTTCTTGTCCATATCCAGGGATTTTCCGACGATATGTTTGTCGCGGCCGATCACGTGGGCGCTGGAGCCGACGATCAGCGGGTCGGGACCGGTGAGAACGTGATGATCCTTGTTGGGATAATCGAGACTCGCCAGAAAATGCTGCATGCAGTTGAGCCGCGCGCGCTTTTTGTCGTCGGATTTGATCACCACCCAGGGCGCGTCGGCGGTGTCGGTGAAAAAGAACATGGCTTCCTTGGCCTCGGTGTAATCGTCCCATTTGTCGATCGAGGCGCGGTCGATCGGCGAAAGCTTCCACTGCTTGAGCGGATCGGTCTCGCGTGAGCGGAAGCGTCGCACCTGCTCGTCTCGCGTGACCGAGAACCAGAATTTGAACAGGTTCATGCCGGAGTTGACCAACATGCGCTCGAGATCGGGACATTGCCGCATGAAGTCGAGATATTCGTTGGGCGAGCAGAAATTCATCACGCGCTCGACACCGGCCCGATTATACCAGGAACGGTCGAAAAACACGATCTCGCCAGCGGCGGGGAGATGCTCGACGTAGCGTTGGAAATACCATTGCGTCCGTTCGCGCTCGGAAGGTTTTTCAAGCGCCACCACGCGCGCGGCGCGAGGATTGAGATGCTCCATGAAGCGCTTGATGGTGCCGCCCTTGCCGGCGGCGTCGCGGCCCTCGAACAGCACGACGATGCGCTGGCCAGTCTCCTTGATCCAATTCTGCGCCTTCAGCAGTTCGACCTGCAACGGCTGCATGTGTTGGAGATAAAATTTTTCGCTGAGCCTTGAGCGATAAGGGAATTCGCCGGTCTCGAAAGCATGACGGATGGTCTCGGAATCGGCGCGCTTATGGCGGCGCTCGGCGACCTCGCCGCCAGCGCCATCCGGGCGTTGCGGCGCGGCCGGTTCGGGACGCGCGACGGGAGGCGTTTGACCTTGCGCGCTGGCGGCCTCGGCGGGGTTCTTAAACACTTCGTCCATTCTCGATCGACCTTTCGCAAGCCGCGCCGCGAGTCGCGGGAAACCGCGGCAGTTTCGCGTTATTATGGCGGTCGCGCAACCGCGCAAATCGACGGGGGCCAATCCGGTGGCGCCGGAGGTCGCGGATAACTGTTGACCTCGCGCGCCCGGCGCCGGAAAAGGCGCCTAGTCGCGAATGGGCGGATCCCCGCCCAGGCTTCAAAAATCGGCCGCCGAGCCATGCGACGAAAACGTCACGGACGGGAACCCATGGGAATGAAGCGCGCAAAAGCGTTGTCGCGGGCCGAGGCCGCCGCGGCCGCCGCCTCCTTTGTCACGGCGCTGGCCTTGCTTCTTTGTTTCCCGACGCGGCCGCTGCTGGCGCAGGGCGCGGCGCCGACG
>JBAWEN010000592.1:0-3513 GCA_049591215.1 Methylocystis sp.
GTTCAACCGCACCCTCGGCCGCGCGGAGGCGCTCGCCGGCGATTTTGGTCCGCCGGTCGCGGCCTATCCCTGGGAAGAGCGCCGCGACGCGCTTTCGGGCGCGGGACTGCTGGTCAACACCACGGCCCTGGGCATGATCGGCCAGCCACCGCTCGACATGGCGCTGGACGCGCTACCGTCGAATGCGCTCGTCGCGGATATCGTCTACGCGCCGCTGGAGACACCGCTCTTGTCGGCCGCGCGCCGGGCCGGACTCACTCCGGTCGACGGACTCGGGATGCTGCTGCATCAGGCGCGCCCGGCCTTTCGCGACTGGTTCGGGATCATGCCGGACGCGACGCCGACGCTGCGCGCGCTGATCGCCGCGACGCTGTGAGCGGGACGCATCCCCTCCCCCGTTTACGCGAATCCGGGGCGCGGCCGCTCCCTCTCTCCGTTTTACGGGGAGAGGGGCCGGGGCTATTGTCAATAATGCCGAAACGCCCCACGCAATTCGCGGGCGTAATCCACATCCGGGGCGCATGCGCCAAAGCCCCTCACCCTGCCCTCTCCCCCTAAAACGAATCTTTAGCGGTTGATCGCCCAGTTCACGACGGTCGTGTCGTTCTTGGCCCGCTCGATCGCGTCGGCCTGCTCGGACAATTGCGCGTGGCGGTTCTCGGCGACCATCGCCTCGGCGCCGTCTTTCATAATCGCGATTTTGAGCTGCTCGGTCGCCTGATGGCCTAGTTCATTGATCCACTGATTGACGTTCAGCATGAACAGGCGCTTGCGCTCGGCCTGTTCCTCCTTGGGCCCGGTGTCGTTGTTTTCGATGGCGATTTCTTCCTCGGTCGCCTTGATGTCGGTGTCGAGCGTCTTCAGCTTTTCCTCGAGCTTGGCGACGTCCTCCGGCTTGGCGTTGTCGGCCTTGGCCTTCTCCAGCGCGGCCGTCGTCTCCTTTTCCGCCTTCTGCAGGTTTTCGAGACCGTTCTGCAGCCAGTCGGCCTGGATCTTCAGCAGCGCGGTTTTGCCAGGGCCCGACAGCGGGAAAGACTTCGGCAGCGGGAAATAGGGTCCGAGCTTGGCGGCCCGCGCCGGGATGGCGCCAAGCAACAGGGCGGCCGCGAGGGCCAAAACGGACACACGAATTTTAAACGACATTGTTCACTCCCCAGTATGCCGGGTCCTTTGATCCGAACCGGTCGAACGCGAGCGCGCCGCCAGCCGGGGACCTCGACTTATTGCGCGACAAATTGGTCTATCGCCGCGCGTCTGGCAAGGGCGCCGACGCGCGGCGACGGATAAACTACGCCGTCTTCAAATCGGGCGGCGTCGCCTCATGCGCCAGCGCCGCCAGCGCCTCGTCGAGCTTGCCCGAACCTTGCTCCTGCGAGCCCAATCTGCGGATCGACACAAGGCGTTCGGCCGCCTCCTTCTTGCCGGCGATCAGCAGCACGGGAATTTTGGCGAGCGAATGTTCGCGCACCTTGTAGGAGATTTTTTCGTTGCGCAGGTCCATGTCGACGGAAAGCCCGAGTTTTCGGGCGCTCGCGGCGATTTCGTGGGCGTAATCGTCGGCTTCCTGCGTGATCGTGCAGACGACGATCTGCGTCGGCGACAGCCACAGCGGCAGATGGCCGGCGTAATGCTCGATCAAGATGCCGGTGAATCGCTCCAGCGAACCGAACATCGCGCGATGCACCATGACAGGCGTCTTCTTCTCGGAGTCCGCGCCGATGTAGAAGGCGCCGAAACGCCCGGGCAGGTTGAAGTCCACCTGCGTCGTGCCGCATTGCCATTCGCGCCCGATCGCGTCGCGCAGCGTATATTCGAGCTTGGGACCATAAAAAGCCCCCTCCCCCGGCTGCACCGAGGTCTTGAGCCCGCGCCGCGCCAGCTCCTCCAGCACCTTGCTCAATGCGGCTTCCGCCTTGTCCCAGGCCTCGTCGGAGCCGACGCGCTTTTCCGGCCGCGTCGAGAGCTTCACCACCACATCGTCGAAACCGAAGTCGCCGTAGATCGACAGAATGAGGTCGTTGATCTCCAGCGCCTCCCGCATGATCTGGTCTTCCGAGCAGAAGATATGCGCGTCGTCCTGCGTGAAGGCGCGCACGCGCATCACGCCGTGCAGCGCGCCCGACGGCTCATAGCGATGCACGACGCCGAACTCGGCGATCTTCACCGGCAAGTCGCGGTATGACTTCAGACCGTTCTTGAACAGCAGCACATGGCCCGGGCAATTCATCGGCTTCAGCGCGAAGGTGCGTTCGTCCTCGGTCTTCGTGAGGAACATATGTTCGCGATAGGTCTGCCAATGGCCGGAGGTCTCCCACAAAGCGCGGTCGAGCACTTGCGGCGTGTTGACTTCCTGATAGCCGCCGGCCTTCTGGCGCCGGCGCATATAGCTGACCAGCGTCTGGAACAGCGTCCAGCCCTTGGCGTGCCAGAACACCGCGCCCGGGCCTTCCTCCTGGAAGTGGAACAGCCCCATCTCGCGCCCGAGCCGGCGATGATCGCGCCGCTCGGCTTCCTCGACCCGGTGCAGATAGGCGTCGAGGTCTTCCTTGGTCGCGAAGGCGGTCCCATAGATGCGCGACAACATCGGACGGTTGTGATCGCCGCGCCAATAAGCGCCCGCGACCTTCATCAGCTTGAAGGCCGCGCCGATCTTGCCGGTCGAGGGCATATGCGGCCCGCGGCACAGATCGAGCCAATCGCCCTGCTTGTAGATGTTCAGGTTCTCGCCGGCCGGAATGGCGTCGATGAGTTCGCCCTTGAAGGCCTCGCCCTTCTTCTCGAAGAAGTCGAGCGCCTGATCGCGCGACCAGACTTCCTTCACGATCGGCCTGTCGCGCGCGATGATCTCGCGCATCTTCTTTTCGATGACCGGCAGGTCTTCGAGCGTGAACGGCGTCTCGCGATAGAAATCGTAGTAAAAGCCGTTCTCGATCACGGGTCCGATGGTGACCTGCGTGCCGGGAAAAAGCTCCTGCACCGCCTCGGCCAGCACATGCGCGGCGTCATGACGAATAAGCTCCAGCGCGCGCGGATCGTCGCGGCCCACGAACTCGAGTTTCACGTCGCGGTCGATCGGCGCGGCGAGATCTTTGAGCGCGCCGTCGACGGTCATGGCGACCGTGCGCTTGGCGAGCGATGGCGAGATGGATTTGGCGATGTCGAGGCCGGAAACGCCGGGCTCGAACGGACGGGACGCCCCGTCGGGGAAGGTGACGTGGATCATGCTCTCTCCTTAAGCGCTCAATCGCCGATGCGAGCCGGCGTAAGACGCTGATGTGTCCGCGAAGACGCGGACGGGGAGTGATAGGAAGAGAGGGGCGGTTTGGCAAGGCGGCCGAAATCGCGGCGCGGGCCAGTTCGAGATTTTAAGCTTGGCGCCGCGAATTGACGTTGCGCCCGTCCATGGACTGGCCTCCCGAGATTGAGTTTTATTCGAAATTCAAGAGATTTGCAACGCGCGGAATCGTCGGAGCTACCGGGCGAAATTGCCGAATTATCCCCTTTGGCGTGTGA
>JBAWEN010000593.1:0-1894 GCA_049591215.1 Methylocystis sp.
CGAGCACCTGAAGCGCGTTGCCGAGATTGTTCTGCGTCGTCGCCCAATCGAGCGCAACACGTTCGCGCGTAAATTCCTTTAGCGCCTCGCGATAGGCCGCGACCGCCTCGTTAAGCCGCGCCGTCCCGCTCTCGCGTTCCCCGAGCGTCGCCAGCGCGTTGCCGAGATTGTTCTGTGTCATCGCCCAACCGAGCGGAACGCGCTTGCGCGTACATTCCTTCAGCGCCTCGCGATAGGCCGCGACCGCCTCCATAAGCCGCGCTCTCTCGCGCTCGCGCTCGCCGAGCCTCATCAGCGCATGGCCGAGCCAAAGATGTGCGGTTCCGCGCTCGCCCGGCGTGGAAGCTGCGTCCCGCAATTTTCGCGACAGCGCGATCGCCGCGACGAGATGCACATTGCTGCCCTTGTCGCTCCCGTGGTTGAGCAGCGCATTCGTTTCCGTCCATAGCGCCTCAAAAACCCCCGCCCTATCCACTCCATGAACCGCGTCGGCCAACGCGACCACCGCCTCGGCGGCGGCTTCGCCGTCATAGCTCGCCAGAGCGATGTCGCGGGCGCGGTTGTAAAGCTCCGTCACCCCCGCGACGTAACTCGCGCGGCGCTCCTCCTCGTCGCGCCGCATGTCCTCCGCCGCCTTGCGCAGCGTGGCGCGGGCGAGGCCGGACTGGCCCTTGTCCACTTGGCGCTTCGCCTTGGCCAAGGCCGCGTCGACAATGTCGCCAAAATTGGTTTGCGTGAGCCCGCCGGCGATTTCCTTTTCGTAAATCTCGATCGCGTTGCGCACTGCTTGCTTTTTGCCGTCCAAATCTAGGTTGCGGTCGCCGGCGACTTTTGACGCCATTTCGTGAATGAAGCCGAGCGCCACGTCGCGCTCGCGCGCCGCTGCTTCAGCGTAATCCTTGACCAGCAGATCGAGAATCGCGGTGTAGGCGATATGCTTCGCGAGATCGGCCGGGCTCGCGAATGTGCAGCCGGGATAGCGTTTCACCGCCTCCAGCCGCGACAGATGCCTTATCTGCGCGGCGCCCTTGTCGCCGGGCCGCGCATAGGCAGGGCCGCGCTCGGCGGCGTCGGCGGCTTTCGCGATCAGTAGCAGCTTGCCGTGATATAGCGCGAGCCACGCCTCCCATTGCGTATAGGAAATCGCCGCGCCGTCCTTCAGCGCCTCGCCGAGCGGCGGCAATTGCATTGCAAGATCGGGATATTTGGCGAGCAGCGCGCTTTGCTCGCGCGCGTCTGCGGGAGAGCCGGTCAAGTCGCCGACGAGATGCACCACCGCGTCGCAATGGGCGATATAGACATCGAGCTTATCGAGCGTGTCGCCGCCGAGGTTCTTGAAATCCTCCTGCACCTTCACGTGGACATTGTGCCGTTCGAGATCGGCGCGCAGCAAATCGCGATAGGGCCGAAATTCATCGGAAACCGTGGAGATTAAAACCGTCACCGACATTTTTTGCGCGCCCGCGTAAAATTGTCCGCGCAATATTTCACGCTTCGCCCCGCGCCACAAATCGCTTAAGCTTCCCGGCGCAAATTCGCCTAAATGCGGGTTTATCCAGAAAAATTGATGGCGAGCGAGGGGCGGCGTGAGGACGAAACTTTTTATCATTCTGGTCGCAATTTGCGCGGCCATCGCCTTGCGCCCCGCGCTGGCGCAATCCGTCGACGCGCCGCAAGTTCAGCCCAAGAAGAAGCCAAAACCCGCCAAAGTAAAACCCGCGCCGGTCGCGGCTACACCGGCCATTCCCTGCCCCCGCGCGAAGTGGAAGGACGATCCGGTTTGCTTTGGCGAGAACGATCCTTCGGCGCTGCACTTGCCTTCCGATCAATCGACGCCGGCAAAGGAGGGGTCGATCCGCGCTGGCGAAATCACGATCTCGCCCAAGGCGAAGGT
>JBAWEN010000594.1:0-2381 GCA_049591215.1 Methylocystis sp.
CGGTATGCTTTCCGCCGTCCGGCGCCCGCGTCGCATAGACCGAGTCGTGCCAAAACACGGCCGTCGCGATTAACGCCGGCTTGGCGGACAGCGCCTGAAACGCGTCCAGCTTCTCGAGCAATTCCGCGATATGATCCCAGGCGTGATAGGCGCGATGGGCCTCGCGATAGCCGCGGTCGAGCGCGTCCCACGACGAGGGTCCATGGCTGCCTTCGAGCGATCGCCAATGTTTTTTTATGACGTCTTTGACCATTTCGCTCTCGGGCCTCACTTTTCGCCGAGGATCCACACCGGCGTCCAATCGTCCGGCAACCGCTGATTCATCAACGCGCTGTACCGACCGCCCAATCGCATATAAAGCCCGCGCCACCTCTCGGCAACACGCGTCTCGAGCTGGGCCGCGATCGCGGCAGCTTCGACGAAGCGCTTCCCCGCGTAATGCGCGCGCATTTCGTCGTGCAACGCCTCCCACTCGCGAAACTCCGGCGCGCGAGCGAAGACTTCGTCGCCGGCGATCGTGAACACCGCCGTTGGAGAACCTCTGCCGACAACGACGACCTCGCCGAGATCCAGCCACGCGCAATCCTTCGCCCCGTCGCGCGCCGAAGCCGACGCGATAATGTCGACGTCGAACATCTTGCTCGCGCCTTCGAGCCGCGACGCGAGGTTCACCGTGTCGCCCAGAATCGAATAGTCGAAGCGTCGGGCGGAGCCCATGTTGCCGACGCTGCAAGGGCCGACGTTGACCCCGATTCCCATGAACGCGGTCCGGTGCGCGACGCCGGCCTCGCGCGATTTGGCGGCGCGCATTTCGTTGAACTCCACGAGCGCCGACCGCATCGCCAATGCGGCGGAAATGGCCTTGAAGGGATGCGCGGGCGTGTCGAGCGGCGCGTTCCAGAAGGCCATGATCGCGTCGCCAATATATTTGTCGACGGTTCCCTCGGAATCGAGAATCGCATCGGTCATTGGCGTGAGATAGTCGTTCATGAACTGCGTAAGTTCATGCGCGCTCATGCCTTCGGAGAGAGTCGAAAAATCGCGAAGATCGGAAAACAGGACCGTCAGCTCCCGCGTTTCTCCGCCCAGCACGAGCCGTTCCGGATGCTCCACCAGACGATCGACCACCAGGGGCGACAGGAACTTTCCGAACGCCCGGTGAACCTCGCGCTTCGCCACGCGCTCAAACTGCCACAGCGTTATCCCGCCGACAGTGTAGCCGCAGACCAGCGTCGCGCTGGGATAGAGCGGGTCCAGCAACAAACCGTATCGCTCGAACAGGAAGAATGATCCAAAAAACAGCGCACAGATCGCCGCCAGTCCGGCGACCGCCGTCGCCAATGGCGGGACCGTGATTCCGAGGATCATGATGATCGCGAACAACAAAAGAGCGACGACGAATTCCGATCCAGCGGCCCAGTCCGGCCTCGACAGGAGATGTCCGGAGACTAGCGACTCGAGGAGTTGCGCGTGGATTTCCACGCCCGGCGTCGAAGCGTCCAGGGGCGTCGCGCGCACGTCGCCGAGGCCTGCCGCCAATGTGCCGACGAAAATGATCCTGCCCTCGATCTCGCTTCGATCGACCCGACCTTGCAACAGCTTGGCGGCTGGAATCACCCTCTCCGCGTTCGAATGCGTGTAGCGCGGCCGCACGTCGCCATTCGCGCCCGTCGCGATTTCGATGGAGCCGACGGCGATCGCGTTCACGCCCGTTTGTTGTCCGAGCGCGGATTCGCCGCTCGCGTTGGAGGACTTGATGACATAAGTCGTCTCCCCTTGCGCGAGCCTCAGCGCCTCGAGCGCGAGCGACGGCGTGAGGCCAGACGGCCCGACGACGAAAAGCGGCACGCGGCGGACGATCTGGTCGTGATCGGGCAACCAGTTCGTGGCGCCCAATCCTCGCGCCGCATCCGCCAAAATGGCTATGGGCGCGACAACAGCCGGAAAAGACACCAGAAACGGCGTGGGGTCGTCGCCCGCCATGGCCAATCCCGCCTTTGGCGGAGAACGCCCAGCGCCCCCCGTCGCGACAAGCGTCATGCCCAACGCTACCGGCGCGGCGGCGATGGATTTGGCGAAGACCTGGTCGCCGGTGGGCGAGTTCGCCAAGACCCGCGCGAGTTGGTCGCGCGCCGGTCCGGCCGGGAGCGATCCCACGACGTTCTCGAAACTCATCCGGTCTGGCTCGGCGAAAATGAAATCGAATACGATCGCCGCGGCGCCGAGTTCCGCCAACTGGTTCGTCAGTTCGGCAAGACGCGTCCGCGGCCAAGGCCACTGTCCGAAGACGGTCAGACTTTCATCGTCGACGCCGACCACGCGAACCGGCGCGTCCCGGTCGTATCGCCGCGGCGCCGCCCGCTGGAAGGAATCGAAAACGA
>JBAWEN010000595.1:0-5990 GCA_049591215.1 Methylocystis sp.
TGCGCTCGCATACGCCGCATGAATTGGCCAAAGTCGAGCTTAGGTAACCCAAACCCAGCATTTCGAGGGGACTTGATAAGTAAACTTTATACAAATTTCTGAACGTAGCCTATTTTTCTAAGTGAGATGGAAGATCCGGCCAACCTTTTCCACCTCCTTCGCAAGGTTTCATTTTAACCTCTATGGGAGGGAATATACGCGAACTGGCCGCGACACACGCCGACCTAACCTCAATTAGGACAAACCGCGGGGCGCGCGATGTCGACAGCCGTGGAGGTTTCTCGGACGGCTGCTTCGCAAAGTCAGCCGCGGGGCGCTCGACAGGCGTCCGAGAAGCGCCGAGGCACAAAATCGCGGTCAGGACGGGGCGTTTAGCCGCCGCGCGCCATGGGGATTTGAGGAGCGCCAGCAATTGAAGGCGATCCGACTCGTTCCAACAAAGCCAAATGGCGCGGGTTGACCTAAGCGAAACGGATTGTTGTGCGAGCCACGGATGTAAGTCACTGAAACTAAAATGGTTATCCGCCGCGCGCCGCTCGGCGGCGTCCTTGGGCGTTCTTCATTCCGTGCGACCCGTTGGCGGCGCGGGCTGTTGAGGGACATGAACGGCGAGCGGAAATCGGCGATTTGGGGCCAGGCGAGACGTCCGCAATTTACGATCGACGCTCATTGAGCGGGCGCGGTCCTTCGCGACGCTCTCGATAATACTGAAGACGCGTCGTTCGTAGGCCGGCGAGGCCGTGCTCATCAATCGCTTTCTCCCAGGCGGCGAATTCATCGGCCGTGAGCATATAGCGGCGGCAGGCCTCTTCAAGCGAGAGCACGCCCTTGCGAACAGCGTTGACGATTTGGGCTTTGCGACGAATCACCCATCTCTTCGTCGTGACGGGCGGTAGATTCTGCGCCTTCGAGCGATGTCCATCTGGACCGATTACGTATTTGCCATCAGGACGTTGCGTCATAATGCCGCCACTCCAATGTTTATCTAACTCCGCCGCACGCCGCCGGAAGCATCAATACGTTTCACGAACAAATACAAACAACACGACGCCAGCCCGTTGTGGCCTTTAGCCAATCTATGGTTAAATGCGGAATAATCAATTTAGTAATTCTACTTAGTGTGTATTGCCGCAACCGGCGGCTACGGCTCCGCTTGCGCGAGAAGGCGACAAGCGGCACGCCGCGCCCCGCTCATCATAATTTGGAGCCTCACCTTCACGAATACATCGACGGGGCGGGGCGGCGGAAACGCTCAATCCAAGGCCGCGGGCCGTTCGGTCTGCTTTGCCTTGGCCGAGACCGCGACGCCGCCGCGGGCAATATTTCTGCATTGTGTCCAATGTGTCCCCAAGACGCACTCGGGCGACACTCTCGCCCAAAAAGATGTACCTCGGACACACGCGCCTGCGAGGGTGCGGCCGCTTCTCGACAAATTGGGATAAGCACAATGAGAAAGCGTCGTCCGATCGCGGCCGCGGTCCTTTCGACTAGGAATAAGGATCGCTCTACGCGCGGGGCGGCGATTCGCGAAAAGATCGAGGGGGCGGCGGGAGCGGCAAGTTCGTTCCGTCCTGGCCGGTCTAGCGAGACTCTAGGCAATTGGCTAAGTGTGGCGACAGGCATGCGCCGCGGAGGACGTTTATGAAGGGGTTTGTCGCTGCCGCCGTCGCCGCCAAAATGTCCTACGCCGGTTTGTTTCAATTTCGCGGAATGCCTTTGTCGTCAATTCGCGCGGTGTTTCTTCGATTGTTCGACGACTGGCGCCAAGGGAGCCTCGCGACAAGCATGTTGCGCTCGGATGTTTCTAGCTCAAGCGCGCGCGCCGCGCGGTTTCGAACGGTCGTCGGTTCGCCCAAAAGCGCTTTCGACGCCCGCTTCGCAAAGGCGGAATTGCTTGAGAGCGCGCGAGTCCCGCGCGCGGTCGGTCTTCCGGGAGCCGCGGGCGTGTTGGTCGCGCTTTTGTCGGGCTGCGCCTTGGGGCCGGATTATGTGCGGCCGAACCCGATCGCTTCGGCCGATTCCGGCGGAAAGGACGTGAGGGGCGCGGACTTCAAGGAAAGAAAGGGCTGGAAGCCCATGGCGCCATTGGATCTCGCCGATCGCGGCGCCTGGTGGGCGATTTATCGCGAACCGGAGCTGGATCGGCTGGTCGCCCAAGTCGAAATCTCGAATCAGACCGTGGCGGCCGCCGAAGCCAATTACCGACAGGCGTCGGAGATGATCCGCGAGGGGCAGGCCGGGCTGTTTCCAACCGTCACCAGCAATTATTCCGCCGCGGGAACGCATCCGGCGAGGGGAAGCTCCACGGTTATTGGTTCTTCCTCCAGCGGTTCGACTGTCAGCGGCTCCTCGTCGAGCAGTTCGTTGTTGAGCAATTTGCCCTCCGCGAGCGCGCCCGCATTCAACTGGAATTACACGGCGGCGCTGAACGCTGCCTGGGCGGTCGATGTGTGGGGCCGCATTCGCCGCACGGTTGAAGCCGACGCCGCGTCGGCGCAGGTCAGCGCGGCCGACCTCGCCAATGCGAAACTGCTGGCGCAGGCGCAACTCGTCACCGCCTATTTCAATCTGCGCGCCTCCGACGAGCTTGAGGCCGTGATCGAGGACACGCTGAAGGGATTCAGGCGCACGCGCGATATCCTCAAGAACCAGTATGATGTTGGCATTTCCAGCCGCGCGGATTTCATCACCGCGGATAATCAGGTGCTGTCGACGGAGGCGCAGGCGATCAATGTCGGCGTGGCGCGAGCCCAATACGAACACGCCATCGCCGTGCTGACCGGGCGGCCTCCGTACGAGCTGAGCATTCAAAGACGCCGCTGGGGCGCGCAAACTCCGCCGCGGTTTCCGGTGACCGTGCCGTCGCGCCTGCTGGAGCGGCGTCCCGACATAGCGGCGGCGGAACGGCAGTTGCAGCAGTTGAACGCGCTCGTGGGCGTCGCCGTGGCGAATTTCTATCCGAACATTAGCCTGACCGGCGCGTTGACGTTCATCGGCCCGCAGCCCTGGCCGATCATCGCCGCGAACGAGGCCTGGGCGATTATCGGCGGCGCCACGCAAACGATGTACGACGGCGGCCTGCTCGACGCCCAGTTGCAGGCGGCCAAGGCCAGCTACGAGCAGGGGGTCGCGAACTATCGCCAAACCGTGCTCACGGCGTTCCAGCAGGTCGAGGACCAACTCGCGGCGATTCGCATCCTGGCGCAAGAGGCCGAGAGATATAGGGAAGCCGCGAAGGAGGCGCGCGACGCAGTGGGCTTCTACCTCAACCAGTATCGCGTCGGCACGGTCGCTTTCACCTCCGTCGTGACGGCGCAGGCGACGTTGCTGTCGAACGAGGAATCGGCGCTGACCGCGCGGCAAAATCTTTTTGTCGCGAGCGTTAGCCTCATTCAGGCGCTCGGCGGCGGTTGGGACGCCGCGAGCCTTCCCGCGATCGACGATCTCTCCGCCATTAAAGCGCCGCCTTTGCCAGTCCCGATCAGCGCCTTGCCCGCCACCGTCACGTCTACCTCCCCCGAGCCGCGCTAAACACAAGGCATGGCCCGCGAGCCATCAGACAGGTGATATGAAGATGGACGATAACGTCACTCTCCCCGACCACGAGATAAAATACGAAGTCGGCCCCGCGGACGCCGTCGAAACCAAGCGGGAGTCGGCGCCAAAAGCGATCGCGCGGCGCTCGCCGGTCGCGATCGCTCTCGGGTTGCTGATCGTCGCGCTGCTCGGCTACGCGACCTACCGGATCATGTGGCCGCAAGAGCAGGGCCGCAGGCCGCCGGGACGCGGCTTTGCCGGCGGCGCTCAACCGGTCGGGGTCGCGACCGTCGCGCGCGGCGACATCAAGATCGTCCGCAACGCGCTCGGCGCCGTGACGCCCATCGCCAATGTGATCGTGAAAACGCAGTTGAACGGCTATTTGACCGAGGTCGCCTTCAAGGAAGGGCAGATGGTTCAAAAGGGCGACTTCCTCGCCCAGATCGACCCGCGTCCCTATCAGGTGTTGAAAGAACAGTACGAAGGGCAGTTGCGTCACGATCAGGGATTTCTCGATCAGGCGCGCGCGGACCTTAAGCGTTACAACACCTTGATGAAGCAGGATTCGATCGCGCGGCAGCAGGCCGAAAACCAGGTGTGGGTGGTCAAGCAATATGAGGGCAGCGTCAAAAGCGATCAGGCGCAGGTCGACAATCAGAGCTTGAATTTGACCTACGCCCACATCATCGCGCCGGTCGCCGGGCGGGTGGGCCTTCGGCAGGTGGACGCGGGCAATTACGTGACGACGGGCGACGCGAACGGCATCGTCCTGATCACCCAGATCGATCCGATTTCGGTGATTTTTTCGGTGCCGGAGGACTATCTGCCGGAAATAACCGCCGGGCTGAAGGCCCGCGGCGTGCTGCGGGCGACGGCGCTGGACCGGGCGAACGCCAGCACGCTCGGGGTCGGCCGTCTCACTACGCTCGACAACACGATCGACACGACGACCGGCATGGTCAAGGCCAGGGCGGAGTTCGAGAATAAGGACGAAAAGCTCTATCCCAACCAGTTCGTGAACGTTCAATTGCTGGTCGATGTCGAAAAGAACGCGATCACCATGCCGGCCGCCGCGGTCCAGACCGGCGCGGACGGCTCCTTCGTTTATCTCGTCAAGGAGGGCGCCAAGGTCGTCGTGCAGCCAATCACGCTCGGCGTCGCCGACGGCGGCATGGTCGAGGTCAAGAGCGGCGTCGGAGAAGGCGACCAGGTCGTCATCGACGGCGCCGACCGCCTGCGCGACGGAGCGGAGATCAAGATCGCCGACAACAAGCCGACTTCCGAGGCGATCGCGCCGCCTAGGCGCCCGCGACGCGATGGCGATGGCGTGGGGGCGGAAAAGCGTGATTTAGACCCTGAGAAGGCCCGCGAGCGTCGCGCCAGAAAGCGGCCCGATGCCGAATAACCCATCCGCCATGCCCCTCGCCCAAAAGAGAGACGGCCGCTCGCGATGAACCCTTCGGAAATTTTCATTCTGCGCCCGGTGGCCACGACGCTGCTGATGGTCGCCATTCTGCTCGCGGGCATGTTCGCGTATAATTTTCTGCCGCTGTCCGCATTGCCCGAGGTGGATTACCCGACGATTCAGGTGCAGACCTTTTATCCCGGCGCCAGTCCCGAAGTCATGACATCGGCGGTCACGGCGCCGCTCGAGCGGCAGTTCGGGCAGATGCCCGGACTCAATCAGATGACCTCGGCGAGTTCCGGCGGCGCCTCGGTGATCACGCTTCAGTTCAATCTCGATCTCAGCCTCGACATCGCCGAGCAGGAGGTGCAGGCGGCGATCAACGCGGGGGGCAATCTGCTTCCCCAGGATCTTCCAGTGCCGCCAGTCTACGCCAAGGTCAATCCGGCCGACGCGCCGATCATGACGCTGGCCGTCACGTCGAAGTCCCTGCCGCTGATCGAAATCGAAGACCTCGTCGAAACACGTCTGGCGCAAAAGCTGTCGCAACAGCCCGGCGTCGGCCTCGTCAGCATAAGCGGCGGCCAGCGCCCCGCCATCCGCATCCAGTTCAATCCGGGCGCGCTCGCCGCCTATGGGCTGAACATCGACGATTTGCGGACGACGCTCAACAACAACAACACCAACACGCCCAAGGGCGCGTTCGATGGCCCGCAACAATCCTCGACGATCAACGCCAACGATCAGATCAATGACGCGGCGAAGTTCGCCGACGTCATCGTCGCCTATCGCAATGGCAATCCAGTCCGCGTCAGCGACGTGGCGAGCGTGCTGCATGGACCGGAAAACCGCAAGATCGCGGCTTGGGCCAATTCGACGCGCGCGATCATTCTCAATATCCAACGCCAGCCGGGCGCCAATGTCATTCAGGTCGTGGACACGATCAAGACGCTGCTGCCGAAATTGCGCGCGTCGCTCCCGGTGGCGTTGGACGTGACGGTGCTGAGCGACCGAACGACGACGATCCGCGCTTCGGTCGAAGATGTCG